>JBLMZW010000023.1:0-5118 GCA_050259035.1 Chitinophagales bacterium
CTGACCTCCGACTCCACTCATAACCACATCCACTTTAGTCCCTCCCTATTACCGCATCAAACGGGCAGATTTCGGCACAAAGCCCGCATCCTGTGCAACTATCGCTGATAACCGGCTTCTGGTCCGATTCCATAATGATTGCCGGACACCCTATATCCCGCACACAGATTTTGCAATTCTTACATTTTTCTTCTTCAATGT
This sequence comes from Chitinophagales bacterium, assembly GCA_050259035.1. Taxonomy (GTDB): domain Bacteria; phylum Bacillota; class Syntrophomonadia; order Syntrophomonadales; family DTU052; genus JBLMZW01. The sequence goes on from JBLMZW010000023.1 coordinate 202, forward strand.
AGAGTCTCTTGCCTTTAGCATGATTGGCACAGGGCCGCCGCAGTATAACCACTGAAGGTTCATCCAGGGCCAAAGATTCTTTTAATACTGGAATCGATTCTTTTAGCCGGACCGGGTCTACCGTTTCTACCTGTTTTACCCCACACCCGCGAATTAACATTTCCAGGTCAACCGGATCACGGTATTCACCCGTCGCTGCCTGTCCTGTTCCCGGATGGGGCTGAAAACCAGTCATGGCTGTGGTGTTGTTATCCAGGATAACCAGAGTAAGAGGATAACTATTGTAAACCGCGTTAATTAAACCCGGTACCCCGGAATGAAAGAAGGTCGAATCCCCCAGTACCGCGACCGTTTTCCGTTCAGGATCGGCGCGGCCAATCCCTTGAGCCTGGTTGATGCAAGCCCCCATACAGAGGCAGGTATCTACCATTTCCAGGGGAGGCATCACTCCCAGGGTATAGCAGCCGATATCACCGGTAAATACCATATCCTCTTTCCCGGCCGCTTTCTTAAGAGCATAAAAACTGGCCCGGTGGGGACACCCGGCACATAATATAGGGCGCCGGCCGGGCAGGTCCGGCAAAACATAGGGTATATCTTCAGTATTGTTAATCTTGAGGAAGGAACATAGGGATCGGCGAACGATATCAACATTGTACTCACCAACATAGGGAGCCTGTCCCGTATGTTTGCCTTTAATAAGGGTAGAGATTTCGTTTTTATGAGCGATACGAGCAATCTCATCTTCCAGGTAAGGGTCGAGTTCCTCCAATATCAGAACCTCTTCCATATTCCTGAGGAAATCCGCAATTATTTTTTCTGGCAGAGGAAAGGCTGTTCCTATCTTTAATACCGGAACCTGAACTCCTATACTTGACATGGCTTCAAGGAAATAATTATAAGCAATACCGGAGGCGATCACACCTTTGCCAGTGCCTTCGGCAGTTAAGTTAAAATTTGATACCTCAAATTGTCCCTGCAAAGCCTCCAGTTTTTTTAATAGCTCTCCATGTTTAACAGTAGCCAAACTGGGGAAGATAACCCACTGCGGATCCTTGCGAAACCACCCTTCTTCCGTTTCAATTCGGTTTTCGCTTACTTCCACATCCTGACCCACATGGGCGACTCGGGTCGTGGTTCTAAGAATTACTGGGACCCCATACTGTTCAGATATCTCAAAGGCCTGCTTAACCATTTCCTTAGCTTCGCGAGGGCTGGAAGGGTCTAGAACTGGCACCTTGGCAAATCGGCCAAAGGCCCTGGTATCCTGTTCGTTCTGAGAGCTGTGCGGTCCGGGATCATCGGCCACAGCTATAACCATGCCACCTTTGACTCCCAGATAAGCCCCGGTCATCAAAGGATCCGCAGCCACATTCAGCCCTACCTGTTTCATGGACACGATAGAACGAACACCAGTCATAGCAGCTCCAAAGGCCACTTCAAAAGCCACTTTTTCGTTTACGCACCATTCCGCGTGATAACCAAAACGAGGTGCTAGTTCAGCCAGAGTGGTAAATATTTCGGTAGAGGGGGTTCCGGGATAGGAGGTAGCTAGTCCTACACCTGCTTCTACCGCTCCCCAGGCAATTGCTTCGTTGCCATTCAAAAGTTTTTTCATCATAAAACCTCCCCAAAAACACAAGATAGGCGCGCCATAATCAATTCCCTTGGCACTCCTAGCGGTACTTCATACCTCTGGCGTTGCCATAAATATGGCAACGGATATAATTCCCTGAAGCATATAAAAGCCAGGCCGAAAAAGCCTGGCGCTATAGGCTTTTCTCCACTCCGCTAAACTCTTCTCGTCTCTCCGGTCGACTTATTAATTTGTCGACAAAATCCTATCTAAAATTAGACTGATTTTTCACCTTTTTCATCTTACCATCGTTAGTCCTGCGGTGTAAAGCCTCTAAATAGGGCTGGATAAATGTCACTTTATGCTAATTTGTGGGACATATTGTCACAAATTCCTTGTCGCTTCTAACAAGGATTAATCTTGTATCTGTTGAATTTTAATACTGCTGGTGTTGATTTTTATACTACAAATTGGTAAATAAAAAATAGAGTGGTGCTTAAATTGATGCAACCAAATTCCCTTCCCTTTTTTATTAATATATCCCCATCTAAAATGGAGGCTTACCTAACTCTGAATGTACCTGAAGGTCAGCCAATCGACGCAGACGATGTTTTATTAGAACTCAATTCTTTAGGCATTATCCATGGAATTGACCTTAAACGCATTTTGGAGTTATGCGCCTATGGTCAATGTTTCCGCGAATTGATCGCTGTGGGAACGCCCCCAATAGACGGTAAAGATGCAGTTATTCATTATTCTTATATCAGGCCTTCGGTTGAACCGCAGTTTACCTCTACGGGTCACGCGGATTACCGCAATCTGACTTTCACCATTTCGGTTAGTAAATATGATGTTATCGCTAAAAGAGATCCAGCCACCAATGGCGAGAATGGAACTAATATTTTCGGAGAATCGGTTCCGGCCAAGGTTGGCAAACCTAAAACCTTTCTAGTCGGGAAAGGAGTCACGGTTACGGGAGAACTGGCGGTAGCAGCGTTTGATGGTGCTCTCCAATGGGTGGGAGACCGGGTGTCGGTCGCCAAGTTACATACGGTTAAAAAAGACGTTGACTTCTCCACGGGAAATATCAATTTCAATGGTAAAGTTGTAGTTATGGGTTCAGTTAAGCCAGGCTTTAGGGTCGAGGCAACCGACGATATCGAAATATGCGGTGAAATTGAGGGAGCTGAGTCTGTTGTTTCGCGTAAAGGGTCGGTTTATGTTCGCCGGGGTATTATTGGCCAGAATAAGACGGTAATTTGGGCCGCAGAAAATGTTAAGGCCGGATTCGTTCAAGATGCGGTTATTAATGCCGGAGAAGACATAGTGATAGCTGACTATATAATGAGAACTTTACTGACCGCAGGTCAAAGCATCTATATTTACGGCAGTCGCGGAAGGGTACTGGGAGAGAACACTTTAAAGGCCGGCATCAGTCTTAAGGTCAACCAGATTCAATCTAATAAAAGCACCTTAACAGTTGACGGGTTTAGCAGGGAAAAATTTCAGGAACGCATCCTGGAAATTGGACAGGAATTGGAGTCTAAAACTCTCGCGCTGCAAAAAGTAGCCAGCCAGGTACGGAATTTTGAAGAACAAAGTGATGCCTACTCAATGAAAAGATTAAAGGAAATATTGCCTGGTTACTTTCGAGCCATGGACCTGGTTGCATCACTGGAAAAGGAAAGGAAAATGCTTAAGAAGGCCCTTCGGGTTATTAAGGGTGAAGGGATGATTGAAATCTGCGGTGAGGCAATTCATGGATTGATAGGATCAATAAAGGATAAGCAAATAGCCTGGCCTCAGTCATTGAAACAAACTGTCCTGTATTACGATACCGATAGCAAAGACATTCAGAATAAATAGCCACGAGCAATTCACCATTAAGAAAATAGCAAATATATTGGAACCCGTTTCTATGTAAGAAGCGGTTTTTTTATCCTATTTTTAAAAGTACTTGACTTGGTAAAATTAATGTTATATAAATAAATTGTAATCGTTACAATTTTGTTTTTATTTCATATTTGAAGGGAGTACAGTTTTGTGGATGCGAAAATGATCCAACAGCTTCTTTTGGATAACGGGATTAAACCTTCCCCTTATAGGATGAGAATATATCAATATTTAGTGGAACACCGCAACCATCCCAATGTGGATATGATTTATCAGGAACTGGTTGATGAGTTGCCCACCCTGTCCAAAACGACCTTATATAATACCTTAAGCCTTTTTTTAGAGAAAGGAATTACCATACCGATAACCATTGCGGAAAACGAAATGCGTTATGATGCTGACACTTCTATTCATGGCCATTTTCAATGTAAAGTATGTGGCAAAATTGATGATCTCCGTCTTAATATGCCTTCAATTCAGAGTCTTAAAAACTATATGGTTACCGAAAATCATCTTTATTTTAAAGGAATTTGCCCGGGCTGTCAGAAAAGTCAGCCGGCTGATTCATAAAAATGAAATTATTCAATTAAGGAGGTAATGATAATGAAAAAATGGGTTTGCAGCGTTTGTGGTTATGTTCATGAGGGGGATGCTCCGCCAAAACAGTGTCCCCAATGTAATTCACCTTCAGAGAAATTTAACATAGCTGAAGAAGCAACTCTTTCCTGGGCTGACGAACACCGTATCGGCGTGGCCAAAGATATCGATCCGGAAGTCCTTCAGGGATTGAGAGCTAATTTCACCGGAGAATGCACCGAAGTCGGAATGTACCTGGCTATGAGCCGTCAAGCTGACCGGGAGGGGTTCCCGGAAATAGCTGAGGCCTACCGCCGGATTGCTTTCGAGGAAGCCGACCATGCCGCCAAGTTCGCTGAACTTCTGGGGGAAGTAGTAGCTGCCGATACCCGGGCTAACTTGAAGGCCCGAGTAGATGCTGAATTCGGGGCCTGCCGGGGTAAGAAGGAATTAGCAACTCGAGCCAAACAGTTAAATTATGATGCCATACATGATACTGTTCATGAAATGTGTAAGGATGAAGCAAGACACGGCGCAGCCTTTGCCGGTCTATTGCAGCGCTATTTCCCTAATAAATAATTTTTTAAGACTTTGGAATCATAGAAGAAACCCGCTTCTCTTAAGAAGCGGGTTTCTAATCTTGTGAGTTGTTTACCCTGTTTAATTAAAAACAATTGGATCCTTGCCAACCGTTACATTGTTTTCCTCGTCGTCTTCGTAAATTGAACCTAAGCAGTCAACGGCAGCAACTATGTAATAAGTTCCGGGGGATGGATTGGACCCCTTGGGCAGCTTGGCCTTCAGCTTTAACAAGGTAGTGCCCTGTCCCAGTTTGGAAACCTTCTTTGAAACCAGACAGGTTCCGGGAATAC
>JBLMZW010000024.1:0-5106 GCA_050259035.1 Chitinophagales bacterium
GGCAGAACCATGGTATGCTGCCAGTCGTCGATTCCCTGAAGCTGCTGCTTCACGTTATCCGGCCAGAACGGCAGGGAGAGAAGTGCGTCTCTTACTGCCAGCACATCTACTCCGCCCGGCACTTCCATTTCCGGGCTCCTTGAAGCTGATAAGGTTACGGCCGGTTCCCCGTTTTTAAAATACAGCATTGATATAACGGGATGGATCTTAATATTAAAGGTTTTATCCTGCAGGTCCTCCGGCAGTAATTGGGTGCCACCCAGACTGGTTATCGTCTGGTTTACTTTGGCCACGTTTAGATTGAGGCTCATTTCGGGGCTCTTTTGCACATTGATCAGCGGCTGCCCGTAGGTCCCGGAATCCGGAGTCATGACATCAAAACCTACTGTTTCCCGGGCTTCCGCCGGACTTAGATTGCTTAAATATTCTTCTTTTCCGCTGACGTTAATGGTTCCGAAATCTTTTATATCAATTTCCCCTATACCGCTTTGCACTGCCTGGGCTATCTGTTCCATATCCTGCTGGCTGACAGTTATAGTCTGAACTTTTTCCACCCGGAAAACGGACAGGAAATCGGCTACAGCTCCCCGTACATTCCCGAAGGCCAGACTGCCCGCCAGGCATAGGGTTATCGCTGCTACGGCCGCTACGCGCCGGTACTTCCAAGTCATTTCTTTTAACCTCCTAGTTCTTTCTTTCTTGATTCTTGCCTCTAAACCGGTCCATCCTGCATGGGCTGAAAAATTTTCTTCTTTAAAATCCGCATGGTACTTACTCAAGGCTGACCCAACAAACCGGTCGTTTTCCATTAACCTCTGGAGCTTTCCCCGGCAGGAAGAACACCCCTCCAGATGCTTCTCTACCTGAGATGCCAGTTCCGGCGATAGCTCCCGGTCGAGGTATTCTCTTAATGCCGGGCTTTCATAACAAGCCATGTTATATTCCTCCTTTTCCTTCAAGCTCACGCCGGAATTTCTCCTGAGCTCTTACTAGAATGGTCCCCACTGAGGATTTCTCAATCCCCAATACTTCAGATATCTCGGCATACGAATAGCCCGAATGTTTCATTAGAAGACAGGTGCGATCCCTCCAGGAGAGATTCTCCAGGGCATCCCGCACCGTCAGAATCTCGAGACTTCGTGCGGTGGGGTCTTCAAATCGCTGAGCCAATACGTATTCCATGCCTGTCACTTCCTGTCTTATCAGGTTCTTCTGCTTTCTCAGGTAGTTGTACCCGGTATTGGTGGCCACCTTATACAACCAGGCCCGGGGGTTAATTAGGTCCTCTGGCGCGTCGAAGTACAACTTCAGAAAGACCTCCTGCGCCAGGTCCTCCCCGGCCGCAGCCTCGCCGGTAAGCCGCGCAAGATAGCGGAGAAGCTCAGGGTAGTGAAGTTCGAAAAGTCTTCTAAATTCTGTTTCCGCTATGGCAGGCTTACGGCTCTTAATGGGTGCGCACCTCCCAGTGTCTTTCTAACTACTATGACACATATCAAGAATTGTTTGTGACAGTCAAGAAAAATAAAGGGGTGGGAAATGATGACAGGACGGGGGGAAGTGATCTCTGGTTAACGATCACTCCAGTCTGCAGACCGTAATCCGGTCCCGACCGTTTTCCTTGGAGTAATACAATACCTCATCAGCTTTTTGTATTATTTGTTCCATACTAAGTTTTTCGTTGATCTCGATAGCTCCTACACTCACTGTTATACGGTAACCGCCGTCTTTTTCCCCGCTTTTCAGAGCGTCCATAAACCGTCCTAAAATCCGTTGGGCCTCCTCGGGTTCGACCGCCAATATGCCTATAAATTCGTCCCCGCCCCAGCGAGACGCAATCCCAAATCCGTTGATCGCGTTTCGCAGCTCATCGGCGACCATCGCAAGGACTTGATTTCCGAACACATGGCCATACGTGTCGTTAATTTCTTTAAAATGGTCAATGTCCAACATGAAAAGCGTCTTTTTTCGTTCGCGGCGCTTCCGGACAAATGTCAGATACTGTTCGGAGAACAGCTTTCTGTTTGACAGCCCGGTCAGGTCGTCCGTATTCTCTATGGTTACTATTCGTTTATTGTAAATAATGGATACAACCATGGTTACAAAAATACAGGCCGCCAGTGAAATGAGCATAAAGAGCACATTGCTCTTCATCCTTTCTTGGAATGAGCTGCTGATCGAGTTGGTCTCCATCTCCAATACTAAGTACCAGCCGAGGGTATCGTTATATTTAGTAATCAGACATTTTCGCTCGCCGCCGGAGGTAAACCACTGTATTTCAGACCCGCCGGACTTTTTCATCTTAATTTTTTCCTTGATTCCTATGTACTCCGGCAGCTTATCTTGACTTACGAAAATGTCGGTGCCGCCAGTGAAGGAATTCTTAACACCGCGAACATTTACTATATAGACTGACAAACCGTAGTCTTTTTCATAAGAACGAATGGTATCCTCTATGGAGGAGGCCTGAAGCCCGACCCCAATTACGCCCAGAAGTCTGCCATCGTCTCCCTCCACGCGGAAGTTAACGAATACCGTAATGTTATTATTATTGGCCTCATTAGTATCTATCTCTAAGTCGTACTCATGACCGGACGCTATGAAATTGTAATACCAGACGTCATGGTCATCTTCCTTTGAAACCGTCTTGTTCAGGCCGTCCTGGTAATAATAGTTGCCGGTCTGAGCCGAGACGCAAAACACTGTGGTATAGTTGTACTCTTCCTGATAAGCCTTTAGATAGCTGTATAACTGCCCCAAATATGTATCGTCTCCGGTATTTTCAGGTTCTTTTAAAAGCCATGCTTTAAGGAACTCATCGTTTGCCATGGTCTTGGAGACCATCACCGGCTTGCTCATGGAGTTTTCGATATGGTTTGAAATATCTATATCGACGAGATTAACGGTTTTCTCAAGGTGGTTTTCGGCCAGTTGCTGGTATGATTTTGTATCTTTATACACAACCAGAGTAAATCCAACCACAATAGAAAGGATGATGATCATATTACTAATCAACAGAATATGTTTTTTCATATTAGACTCCTCTGGTCAGCCTTGTCCGAAACGATCGCTAAAGTATACAACAAGCCGGAAGCAGAAGTGTGTTTTTACTATAATACCGTATTACATTTCCTTATCGTATTTTTGGCGATAGTATATCCCATAGAAAATGACAAATAAATATGCAAAGACCAACAATAAAACCGCGATCATATCTATTCCCATCAAAGCAAACGACACCAATAAGGCTCCAAATACGAATACCATCATATCATATGACTTTGCTTTCGCTCGATTGGCAATCGTAATATTGCGCTCATCTTTCTCTTCAATCTCAATCTGTTTATGGATATCGGGGCTATTTTTTAATGTTTTTGTACGAATGACGTTACCCATGCTTTGACCAAAAATACCGCATCCGATACCAATGCAGACATACGGCAATGCACGCATAATTCCCTGTGGCTCAATGAGCATTTTAACCATCGCGAGCCCTGCAGCAGTCAGCATCAAACCTACCATTACAAGGCAGTAGTCTTTAACGCTATTTTTCATTTTCCTTTTCCTCCTCATAAATAAAAATATCCTCAATGTTCATATGGAAATAGCGTGCAATTTTGAATGCCAAAATGATCGACGGATTATATCGCCCATTTTCAAGTGAACCAATTGTTTGTCTGGAAACTTCGAGAGCAGCCGCCAGGTCTTCCTGCTTAATTCCATGCCGCTTTCTCATCTCTTCCACCCGGTTTCTCACACAAGTGCTCCCTTCGATGGAAAGTTTACTTTCCATGACTTAATAATACCCTTATCCGCAAAAATGTCAAGCAAACTTTCCATAATAATATCGGAATCCACTAATATGCATTGATAGGCCAATCCCGGGAGTTAATGAATAATCGCCGGTTTTACAGAAGTGCTGAAGATTCCACCGAAATAAGTTATGTATTGCCTGTCAACGTATCTTAAGCCGGGTCAAAGCACGGTACCCGGGGGGATATACAATAATGCAGAATCATAGTGAATTATGCAGAAAGAAAAATTTCTTATCTGACCCATATCGCTTGACTTCTGCATATTTTGGCAGTAATATTGTGCAGAAACATGAGTATTTGGGCAGAAAGGAGGCAAATCATTGAGAGAGTTTGATTATACGACCGTTCCAAATGAACTAATGAACCATGAATTGATGAATCTTGTATCCGCAATTCATGAATATAAAGGAAAACAAGAACTATTTATCGAGGCGAAGCCTGATGTACTGGAGGCGATGCTCGAAATAGCGATTATCCAAAGCACTGGAGCTTCCAATAGAATTGAAGGTATCTATACTTCCGATGATCGCTTGGATGCTCTGGTAAAGTTCAAGGCGGAGCCGCGTAACCGTTCCGAGCGGGAAATTGCAGGTTATCGAGAAGTGCTGAGCATGATCCACGAAAGCTATGATTATGTGTTGCCGCGTACAAATGTAATTCTTCAGTTGCATAGGGACCTCTACCAGTTCAGCCCGGTCTCCAGCGGCGGCAGATTTAAAAACTCAGATAATATTATCGCCGAAATAGATTCCGGCGGCCACAATAAGGTTCGCTTTCAGCCTTTATCAGCATTTGAAACCCCCGAGGCGGTTGACCGGCTGACCAACACCTTTATTGAAGCAATTAATGCCGAAAAATATGATCCGTTATTGCTCATACCCATGTTCGTTTTGGATTTTCTATGTATTCACCCTTTTAATGACGGAAATGGGCGAATGAGCCGCTTGCTGACATTGCTTCTCTTGTACCGTTCAGGTTATATAGTGGGCAAATATATTAGTATTGAAACGATTATTGAAAAGACAAAAGAAACCTACTATGAGGTATTACTGGAGAGCTCAAGCGGCTGGTATGAGTCAAAGAACGATTGCTTTCCATTTGTTAAGTACTGCCTGGAGGTTATATTAAGCGCCTATAAAGAGTTTTCTTCTCGGGTAGAATTGATGCAAAACCGCAGTCTATCCAAGCCGGAACGTATCCGGGTACTTTTTGACAATACCCTGCAAAAACTGTCAAAACGTATGATTCTCGAAAAATGTCCGGACATAAGCACTTCAACTGTTGAGATAACCCT
>JBLMZW010000025.1:0-3818 GCA_050259035.1 Chitinophagales bacterium
AAATGACTCTGAGTGTCGAGAACAACGGCTATAAACTGCGGATTATGTTCCAGAACATCAACGTCACTTATGGCGGTGAAATGACTTCCGATTACGGGCTTTATGTCATGTTCGGTGCGCCCGAAACCCCTTAAACCCTAAATCAGAATAACTAAATATAGGCAGAGACCCACTTCCAGTCAAAGGGCTGGAGGTGGGCCTCTTTTTATGAACTACAAACATTTAACTGGCTAAGGATGCCTCCTTTTTTAGCCGGGGAACGGGGAAAAGTCAGCACGCATATGATACACCAGCAATCGATGGAAAAGAATGGAGGGGTACATATGAGGTTAAAAAAGGTGCCCGCCAAACGTGTTCGCAAGGTTGTGGCCAAGGCTTCTGCGGTAAACAGCTTCTTTAAGTTAAGCGGAGACGTTGGAGGGAGCACCGACTTTTTTGTCGAACCCGGTGCTACCAGAAAGCTGCAGACAATTACCCTTTCCCTGCCGGCAAATTCTAAGCTGGTGGTAAATCGGGCCCGTTTCTTTTTCAATGATCCAGAGATCTTCTTTAGGGTTTCCGTTCTTGACCTGGACATCGTTGAATTCAGACACTGGCTGGCTCCTACCAGCGCAGGAGATGTTCCTGCTAATGTTACGCTGTTGACTACCACTCGTCCTCGAACCATCTATCTGGCAATCGCTGGTACCAATGTCAGAACTACCGGCCGGTCGCTTTTGAATCCCTGGGATGGCTGGTGGGTAAAATTTTCGGTCCTGCCCCGGTAAATTTAACCTGATATCCTAACCTATTTAGCCCGTCTTCAGACAGTACCTGGTCGGAGACGGGCTTCTTATGAAATTTGGGGTTGTGAGTCAAAGGCACCTGACGGGAGTTAGTTATATAAGCAGGTTCGGTTCCGACCATTCTTTTTGGCCTGGTATAAGGCTTTATCAGCAGCTTTGATAACATCATCGGGATTAAAATTCTTACGTCCGTTGTCAGCCACGCCAATACTTACGGTTACGGCAATCTCCTGATAATCCTTGTGGCGGGAAGTGCCGCTTTTGGGCTTTTTCTGTGGCCGATCCTGGGAACGCAGCATAAACGATCGCTGGCTCATGGTTTTCCTCAGGTCCTCCAGGTAGGGAACCGCGTCACTTTTACCAATGCCGGAAAATACGACGGCAAACTCCTCACCGCCATAGCGGTAAGCCTTAACCCCCCGGGGGGTCCTTCGCATAAAAGATGTAATATACCTTAAAACCTGATCCCCGACGTCATGACCGTAAGTGTCATTCAGGCGTTTAAAGTGATCAATATCTAACATAGCCATGGTATAGGTACCACTCAGCCTCATCATATCAAGGTTAAAGCAGCGTCTCGAATAAAGACCGGTCAGCTCATCAATAAAGGCCAGTCGGTAGATAACCTGAACCGCAGCGACAATAATGATTATCGCTGCGGTTGCAGTAAACAGCGGCCATGAAAGTGAGTTATTGCCATAGTACAGACCAAAACATACTGTAATAATTAGGCTGATAAATGTACTGAAAGAGTGTTTGAACTTGATCATGCTCAGGGTTATCAGTATGCCTATATAAAAAGCTGCCAACAGGTAATTCAGCGGTGCCGGTAAGAAGATGGGGAGTGCCTGAAGATATTTGGCCTCCAGGATGATATGATGATCAATTATAAATGAATATACGATAAACACCTGGAGCAAAATCCAACCCAGACGTATTTTACCCCAAAATGTCATAATACCCCGCTCACTTAACCAGGCAAAGATAAAAATATTCAGGGGAAAAAGGAATAGCAGCAGTTGTTGTACGGCATATGCACCCGGGTATTTGGACTGAAACAGATAGTTTATCGTCAGAAGCAGCAGGATAAAGAAGAAGTGAGATTTTTTAAACCCTATACTCAAACCAATTGCGATAAGCAGCAACAGTATTACCGAAAAGGTAACGATTTGAGGGACTACACCAGCGAGCCAGCCCCTGGAATAAGCGAGCAAGGCTAATAATACCGTACAAAATGGGATTATTAATGATTTGAGCAGCGGACCGGCTTTCTCCACCTTGTCTTCCCCGCCTATCCTGGAATTCCCTGTTTACATATTTGTTTTTGGCAACAATATCTCCTTCTTTTTCTTAAATTTAGCCAAAGTCCAAGTTATGCTCTTGGGGAAGGTACCGGTAAAGATATATCCTTATTAGGTGCCATTTGCTCTTTAATAAGATAATATCACCCAATTACCGAAAGGCCCAATTCTCTGGCTATAATACGCGCAGTCTCCTCGGCAACCTCGCCGGTAAAAGCAATACATTGGGTCATATGCTCATCAGATCCCAGTGTCATTTTACGAGTTAAGAATCGGCAGCACAGATGTTTATGATTACTGCGAAATTTATCGTGCAGCTCTTTAGTCAATCCCATAACTCTATCAACTCGCGTATCCTTGGCCTCGGTTCGGCCAAAGACCATGCCAAGTGCCATAATCCCGCCGACTACTGCACCACAGGTGCAACCAGCACCCCCCATACCAACAGGGAAGCCTGAAGCCATAGCTATCACTTCATCAGGTAAAGTCAGATTAAATGAATCGCGAATGGTTTTAACAATCGCTTCTGAGCAGTAGAAATCACCATCACGATAGTATGCTTCAGCAGTATATCTTATCTCCTTCAAATTAATTATTGTCATATCCCGGCTCCTTATCGTAAGTATGATAATTATATTATTACTATAGCGAATGCAATTAACAAGTAAAAGTTATAACAATTTATACTCCCGATTACTTAATGGGGAATTTTTTTAAGCTAATACTAAATCCCATAGGAGGTAATTAGCCTATGCATACCTGGATATCAATTCTCCCGCCATTAGTGACCTTAGCAATGGCGATTACAACTAAAAGAATTATTCCCTCACTTATTCTTGGACTTATTGTTGGCAGTGTACTGGCGGCCAAAAATCTACTATTGGGCTTACCTAAAGCTGCCGAATACCTGGCAAATTCCTTAGCTTCGCCCGATAGTGCCTATGTGGTAATATTCTTGTTTATGTTTGGTGCCTTGACTGAGTTTTTCAAACTTTCAGGAGGTATAAAGGGATTTGCTCAGATTGCAGAAAAGTATGTTTCCTCTGAGAAAGGTGCTCTTTTAACGGTCTGGGGGGCTAGTTTGTTTACCTTCATGGATTGTTGCTTTCATGTAATTGCTACTGGAACTATAGTTAAGCCTTTAATCGACAAAACAGATGGGTCGAGGGATAAGCTGGCGATGGTAGTGAATACAACTTCCTCGCAGTTGGTGGTTTTAATTCCTATCGCAACTACTTATGTTGGTTATATTATCGGCATCTTAGCCAGTGGAATGAAAACAGCAGGTATAACCGGCTCCCCCTATATTTTGCTGATTAAGAGTATTCCTTACAACTTTTATTCTATGGGGATGATTATAGTGGCTCTTCTTATTACCTTATTTGGTTTGGGCTATGGGAAATGGAAAATCGGTTTTGGGGGTACAGGGAGCGGAGGGGTACATAATGAAGACGAGGCACATGAACAGTGCGAATTTGAGGAAAGGGTTAGTCCCCGAGCCATAAACTTGTTTTTACCTACTTCTTTACTCATAGCACTAATAATTTTCTTTTTTTGGTGGACAGGCGGGGGAAGCTCGAAGACTTTCATCCAGGCTATAACCCACTCCCAATTTGAAAAGTCCATACTGTTCGCCACTTTTATAACCTTGGTGCTCACCTTCATTTTCTACCTTCTGCAGCGGGTTCCACTAGCGGAATTAGATACCCATATCTTAATTGGAGGCATGGAG
>JBLMZW010000026.1:0-5333 GCA_050259035.1 Chitinophagales bacterium
AAAATATATTAAGACTCCAGGAAGAATTCGGCTTTCGTCTAGTCTTTACCAGCAGTTCGGAAGTCTATGGTGACAGTGACTGTACCTTGACTGAAGATATTATGGATACACAGGAAATAAGGCAAATGAACGATTATGCTCTGAGCAAATGGGTGAATGAAATTCAGATTATCAATTCTCAGCTAACCGCCGACACCAAGACTGTCCGGGTAAGATTATTCAATACTTACGGCCCGGGCGAGTATTATTCGCCCTATCGCAGTGCAGTCTGCGTCTTTGTCTATAAGGCCATTAATAGTCAGCCCTATACGGTTTTCCTGGACCATAAGCGAACCTCACTTTACATAGCTGACTGCGTTCAGGCCCTGGCCAATATTACGGAGCATTTTAATCCCGGTGAGGTATATAACATAGCCGGAGCTGAAATTCATACCATGAAACAGGTATCTGATATGATCCTTAACTATCTGGACCTGGATGATTACCTGGTCCGGTATGAAAAATATGAACCATTTACCACCCGGGTTAAGCTGCCCGACGCCAGTAAAGGTATTAAAGATCTGGATTATCGCCCTTCCATTACTCTGGAACAGGGAATACCCCGAACCATTGAATGGATGAAAAGCATTTACCGTTCTTAGGACCGGGTTGGTGGGTATGGTCTCATGAGAATCGCAATTCTGGCTGACCGATTGGTCCTGGGGGGGTTGGAGACCCATATTGTTTCCTGCATCAATGAATTCTTACGGCGGGGCCATGAAATTATCCTCTGTACCGAGTACTGCCGCCCGGAAATCATTCAGCAAATAAACAGCCGCGCCGGTTCATTTCATCATGTCTATCAGGTTGAGAGGTGGCAGTCCTTTTTACTCTCACGGAAACCGGATATTATCCTTGCCCACCCGTTTCAGTCGATTATCCGGGGCTATGACCTGGCCAAACGTTTAAATCGACCTTTTTTCATTACTATTCACGGCTTATATGATACCGCCCTGGGAAGCTACCGCTGGGGAAATGACCTGGTTAAAAAAGCTTCGGCTATTATAGCTGTTGACGAACGGGTAGCTTCATACCTTAAAAATACAGTCTCATATCTTGACCAGGTGGTAATTAACCACAACGGACTTGATCTTAATACTTTTTACCCTTTCCCTGTTGATAGAACTAAATGCCTGGCTTATGGGTTAAACCCTGACTGGTTTACCCTGGTTTCAATTAGTCGTCTGGATGAGGATAAAATTCCTCCGGTTTTTCAGCTATTTCGCTGTGTGCAGGATTTAGCCGGGCAGTTGGGGGGGATTAACGTGGTTATCGCTGGAGATGGCAATGCTTATGCCCGGCTGGCCTATGATATTCCGGCCTTAACCGGCGGCCGGGATAATATTATGGTACACCTTACCGGGTACCAAACTGATATTCGTCCTTATTTAGCCCTGTCAGATCTGGTCCTGGCTTGTGACCGGGCCGCCATGGAAGCCATGGCCTGCCAACGGCCGGTTTTAGCAGCCAACCAGGAGGGATGGGCGGGTTTGATTACTGAAGATAACTTTACTGATATCCTGTGGTGGCGGAGCAGTTACCAACCGCTGGCCGATGACCGGCTAATAGCCTGCTTGTCAGCTTTGGCACAAAACCAGCCTGGACTTAACCAGGCAGCAATTCAGTGCACCGAGATAGCCCGGCGGCACTTTAATATTATTGACCGGGTTAATGAACTAGAAGTTCTCTATCTGCAGGCTCGGACCGGAAATTCAGTTGCCTCTCCGGAAGTCTTGCCTGGCGGGCCCCGGATCCGGGTGCAAAAGAAAGTGGTTATTAACCTCGCCAATCGAAAACCTCAATGATAAACAGAGAGGATAGAAGAATGGCAAAGCGTGAGATAGTCTGCCTGTCAACCATTAACTGGGATTTTCTCTTCCAGCGTCATCATCACCTGATGCTGGGGTTAGCCCAAAGCGGACACCCGGTATATTTTTGTAATGCCTCGCAGGTTCCAGACTATCCGCCGCAAACCGTAGCCAAAAACATTCACGTATACCGGGATTTCTCACTGATTCCCCCATCGGTATGGGATAGGGCAATTTTTTTCATCTATGACCCCGCATTTATTTCCTTGTTCGATCCCAGTCCCAACCGTTTTGTAATCTACGACTGTGTTGACGACTTCCCCCATTTTGATGACAACGAATCTCTGGCCCTCAGCCGGGTCAATTTAGTCCTGTGCACTTCAGAGGCCTTGATGACAAAACACCGGGGCAGACACCCGGAACTTATCTATTTGCCTAACGGGGTTGATGTCGATCATTTTCAATCTCGTCCTCCGGGGCATTTGCCGCCAGATATCAGAATGGTTCGTTCGAAATCGCCGGTTATTGGTTTTTCCGGGGCCATGTATCCCCAGTGGGTGGATATTGATTTACTATATTTCCTGGCCCGGGAGCGTCCGGATTGGAGTGTAGCCCTGGTAGGTGAGAGCTATGGTTGGGATTTCTCTGGTGCCCCGGCAAACCTTTCCCATCTGGGAAGAAAGTCGTATAAGTCTCTGCCTTTCTATCTTCAAAGATTCGATGTGGCTCTGATTCCTTTTCTGGAAAACCAGATTTCCCGTGGGACCAACCCGATTAAACTTTATGAATATCTAGCTACCGGATTGCCAGTGGTAAGCCGCGCTCTTCCATTCGCTGAAAACTTAGGGCCGCCGTTGCTTTACCGTTATCAAACCCCGGAGGAATGTTTGGCAGCCATTGAAAAAGCACTCAAGGATGAAAAAGTAGGTGAAAACCAATTCCAACAGCTCCGATTGGAATATGCCGTGAGGAACAGTTGGAAGAACCGATTGGATAAACTAATGGCCGTGTTAAATCGTCTGACCTGGTTGGAATGGGCAGATCCTGTTTCAAAGCCAACCTGGGCTGAAGGCAATTCACTAATAGTTGGGGGTCAGAATGAATCGAACAGCAGGATACGGGTTCAGGTTTCCAGCGGTGTCAAGATCGCCAGGCCTACTTAATCCTTTAGAGGGGGCGTTCATTTGCCAATAAATTGCATCCTTTATCCCCCAACCGTTGACTATCATTACCTCATGCAGAGGCCGCAGCAACTTTTGCGAGCTCTGGCTCGGCTGGGAATCACGGTTTACTACACCGTCCCGCGTCAGAGTATTAACCGCTTCCCTTCTAATACACCCAACCTTATTCTAACTGCGGAACTTCCCTGGTATCTTAAATTAAAGCAATCGGTTGTGTTCTATTTTACCTATCCTCCGCACATTTTCCTGGCCCGGAAATACCCGCAGGCCCTGGTGGTTTTCGATAGTATCGACCTGCCGATTGAAGAATTCAGGGGGTGGGGAACCTTTTACCGCGAGGCCCTGGGCGGAGCCGACCTGGTTCTGGCTTCTTCGCAAAAGCTTCTTAAGCAGGCATTGGATGTAAATCCTAACAGTATTTTAATCCCCAATGGGTGCGATTTTGAATTCTTTGCGCCGGCCCGGGAACATCTCCTGCCACCGCCTCCGGAGCTGAAGGATTTGCCCCGTCCAATAATCGGTTACTTCGGTTCTATTAGCAGTTGGTGCGATTTAGACCTGGTGCGCGAGGTGGCGGTTGGTTACCCATCCGCAAGTGTGGTTATGATAGGGCCAGTGGTCGGCCAGCCTTCACTTCCGCAATGCAAGAACCTCCATTGGATTGGCTATCGTCCCTATGAGTCGATTCCCGCTTATGCTCAAATGTTCGATGTAGCAATCATCCCCTTCCGAATATCAAATATGACTGAAGCGGTTAACCCGGTTAAGATGTGGGAATACCTGGCCGCTGGCCTGCCAGTGGTAAGTACCGCCCTTCCCGAAGCCCGTGATCTTGAGGGGGTGTATTGGTCGGCAAATGACAAGGACTTTATTAAGAATATCGATAAGGCTTTGCGTGATGAAAATAAAGAGGCCCGCTTGCGGTTGGCCCGCGAAAATACATGGTTATCACGAGCCATGGTCATATCTAATCAGGTGGAAATACTTCTCCCGGCCCGGCTTAATCCGGAAAAACTATTACCAGCCGCCCCCGTAATTACTCGGAAAATCGCTAATAATATCTCTTTAAACGCAGTTGTCTCTTCTCCAAAGGAAAACAAAGCCTTACCTCCTTCGCTTTATCAACCATCCTTAACTATTAAAACCCGGCATCCTAGAATAGTATCTTTGAAGCACACAAATCCCGAATCCTCATTTGCTATTCTATAAGATGGATATTTGTCTGGTCTTTACCTTTCTGAATCCACTTTACCCCCTTTAATTGCCCATGGGGAATTTATCCAGCTGAGGAAGTAACCCCTGGTTAAATCTGACATAGTATAGCATAAGGAGTTCAAATTATTGGATTCTATTACCTGTGCAGGAAAGGAGTGAGATTTGTTGCCTAACTATAAAGTCTTTCAAGATACCGCGGATTCCATGCGAGTCAAAATATTCGGGGTTGATGACTCTGGTGCTACCACCCCGCTGTTAACCGATGCCAGCGGCAGAATGGAAGTCGCGGGGAATTTCGATATCAGCGGCCAGGTCAGCGGTACTGTTACTGTTAGCGGCCAGGTCAGCGGTATTGTCGACATTGGCAGTGGTTCTGTTAAAATAACCTCCGGTGTTGAAGTCAGCGGAAACGTTGCGGTCAGTGGCACTGTTTCCGTCAGTGGCGCGGTCGACATTGGCAGTGGTTCTGTTAAAGTAACCTCCGGTGTTGAAGTTAGTGGAAACGTTGCGGTCAGCGGCACTGTTTCTGTTAGCGGCGCAGTCGACATTGGCAGTGGTTCTGTTAAAATAACCTCCGGTGTTGAAGTCAGCGGAATCGCCAATACCAGCGGAACCGCCCTGTATGTCAGAGGAGCTATTATAGATTCCGGTCCGGTATCCAGTGGTATTTCCGGTTCAGGTTCAGGAGCCTTTACTTCCAGTATTTATGACGTATTGGGTTTGAGAAACTGGACTCTGGCTGTAAAATATAGCGGTGATAATCAAGCCGATGTTACTGCTCAATTACAAATGAGTGCTACTGGCAGTGGAGAAGATTTTATTAATATAGATTCCGCCTCGAATTTCAGCGGTCAGAACTGGCAATTCTTTGTTACCACCTACCAGGTCAGATACGCACGCATTTACTACACCAATTCCAGTGGGGTATCAGGCGCCATGTCAGTTACTTTCCAGGCGGAATACTAATCTAAACAACACGATATTAAAAAGGCAAGTCGACTTTAGTTAACTTGCCTTCCTGTTTTCTGGGCAAATTCTGATTCGCCAATCAAGTTTCCGTTGCAATCAGATCTGCAATTTCCATAATCAC
>JBLMZW010000027.1:0-6715 GCA_050259035.1 Chitinophagales bacterium
GCTCGGTTCTGCCCGGATTAGGAGTCATAACCGTACACGGTATCTTAAGATATTTCTCCGCCAAAATCCTTAAAGGGTCTCGCTCATCATTTTCATCAACTGATAGTTGGGTGCAGGTATAGCCGCTGCAGTTCTGCATGGCCACCACCAGACCGCCGCATTCCTCAACCAGGGCGATAACCTTCTCACTGCCCACCCCCACCGGGGTTCCGGTTAATAAGATCCGGGGGGTAGAAGCATCACCAACACAGTAGCCCTGCTCCGCCATCTCCCGGATTTCCTTGACCAACCCGTCAATCATGGCTATTGCAGCCAGTCGGTCAGCATTAAATGAGACCTGGAAGGAGGTTGTCAGCATATCCAGCCCGGAAATCAGGGCCGGCTTATTCTGGTTTAGATCATATAAATCTTTCAGACATCTTATCTCCTCATTGGTTATATGAATGGCCTGGCGCAGTCCTTCTTCGGTAATATCCACCCCAAAAGACTCCTCAATAACCTCTTTTAGCCTGACCAATTCATCGTACCATAAATCCATGGAGGATGTTCTTTCAGGCATCTGCGGCAGATTCATTACGTGCACCGGCTTTATTTTCTGCATCAGTTCAAACATTTTCTTCTTGCCGTCACAGGTAGTTTCCCCAATTACCATGTCAGAAAAATGAAAATAGGGGCAGGAATCCGTCGCCGCAAATCCATATGATGATTTAATCAAAGGACAAAGGTTGCGGGGAAGATCTTTTTCGGCGGCGGCAATCGGTTCATCTTTGGTTCCGCACAGGCTGACCGGGATGGCACCTGCCGCCAGGACCAACTCACGGGGGCAATACCCGCAGTAGATGCCCGCCACTTTAGTCCCCTGCTCCTTGGCCTCTTTAATAGCCATAATATTCTGCTCGCGAATCTCTTTAAAAGAATCGAAACCTGAAGGTCTCAACCGGGTCACTCCTCTCCATTTCTGTTTGATTTAAACCGCAGTCCATCTGATAATAGAACGGCTGCCAAACATTATTATCTGATCGAGTGCGTACCCTACCAGGGCCGCTAAAATCATCAATGCAATCAAGGCATCGGTCTGCATGTAGGTCTGGGCTTTAACCATGGAATAGCCGATTCCGGCGCTGGTGGCGATAAACTCGGCGCAGATAACCGACATCCACCCTGTTCCCACAGCAATCCGTACTCCAGTAAGAATGCCCGGCAGCGAGCCCGGTACTATAACATGGGCAAAAATACTGGCCGGTCCTGCACCCATACTGCGGGCCGCATTGTAATAGTCCTTCGAAATACCCTTTACTCCGGCAATGGTATTTAATATCACCGGAAACACTCCGGAAAAAGCGATCAAAAATATGGTGGGCCCATCTCCCAGACCAAACCAGACTATGGTCAGAGGAACCCATGCCATGATGGGGATTTGTCTTAATGAACCGGTTATAGGATCTAAAAGCTGCATCGCCAACCGCGAATACCCCATTAAAAACCCCAATGGAACACCCAACAGGACTGCAATCCCAAAACCGGACAATACTCTTCGCAAAGTTATGAGTAAATTACTCATTACCTCAGGGTCCTGCACCGCTCTCACCAGAGCTTTGAAGGTTAAAAGCGGAGACGGCAGCATGAGAAAACTATCGTAATGCATGGAGACTAGCTGCCACACTGCTACTAAAATAGCCAGTGAAATGATCCAGTAGTATTGAAGCCTCATCCTTTTGAGAGGTTTATTAAGTTGGCCCGGTTCAGGGGGTTCTATTGAGTCGGTTGTGTAAACTGTACCCCCATCTCTTTCCATTGTCCTGCCTCCTTATCCGTGGAGGTTGTCTCGTAATAAGCGTTAATCTCTTGCTGTAGAACCGCCGGCCGGTTGAGCTCCTCAACCGCGTTGTTCCAATTAACCATAAGCCGCTGAAAAGAAGGATTCTGCTTAAACTTCTTCGACACCACCAGCACAGAAGTAACTGTATCCTTGCCGTCTAAATTAATGCTGTGATGTTGGCCTTTAAGATAGAGCCCCTTACCCACATCAACCACTACACCATCCACCACGCCTTTCTCATAGGCATAGGGCAAAGCCCCTGGCAGCATGGATATAACCTGGCAGTCTTTAAATTGCTTTAAGGCCAACCTTTTTTGATACCACCGATTCTGGGTTATGCCAATTTTCTTGGGCTTAATACCCGACCTGACCACCAGTATATCCGAATTAACCAGGCAGGGGCCGACTATCTCGTAGCGCTTGTCTCTGGCTACCAGCCGGGCGGCGGCATCGGGACATAGTAATGCCAGGTCCAGCCGCCCGCTGCCTAACGCCCATTCTCCACTGCTGCTGCAGCAATCCTTAAACAAAGACTGTTCAACTTTTATCCGCCGGTTAGGCATATCCTGGTTCCTGATAAGGTAATCTACCACCAGACCTCCGGCATCGTCGGAAACACCTATTAAAACCTCGTTACTATATTCAGTCCCGGGCCGTAAAAAATAGACCAGCAGAACGCCCATGGCCAGGATCAATACCCCGGCCAGGAGCCGAGTTCTGTTAGCGGCCCAATTATTTTCCGTCCACCTCATAGGCCTTTTTCTTCCAATCAGCGTAACTCATCCCTTCGGGGAATACCGGGTCAACCTTGGTTTTAATAAAGGTATCAAAATCGTCTGCCCCGCTCTGTTTCAGAAGACCGGTGTTAATCCACTGATCCAGCGGCTGATAGGTTTTATAATCCGGCACTTCCTTGGCTTCCTCAAAGAAGTTTTTAAAATCGGCGTTGTCAACATTCCAGGTCAGGGTTCTGCCCTCACCCACCGTCTTCTTATAAATGGTCATTAAGGCTACTTCTTCAGGGACATAATAGTTTTTGGCAAATATTTTGGCTGATGTCACCGGGTGCAGGTAGATATATTCGACCGCCTGAGTATGGGCCAGAATCATCTTCTTGGCCAGGTCGGGGTGTTCCTTGGCGAACCCGTCCCGCATGGCGTAAACGCAGCACAGCCCATCTTTACCGTTAGGAGTGGTGCGATAGGTCTCAATAATTCGTCCGGTGTTCTCATACTCCGCCATGGACCCCCAGGGATCACAGCAGAGATAGGCATCCAACTGTCCGTTCTTCATAGCCAGGTATTTATTTTTAAGATCCATATCGAAATTCTGGTACTTCTTAGTGTCAGCCGGTATTCCCAGTCTTTTAGCCATCCAAATCCACTGGGCATTGTTCTTCTCGGCATCGGTACCCAGAGCAACTTTTTTCCCTACCAGATCACTGGCCTTCTTGATCCGGTTGGAAACTACCAGGTAATAAGACCCCCCAATATGGTTATTAGCCGCTACGAAGATAGGGGACCCTTTCATATGGGCAAACATCAAACCATCGGCTCCAATGTATCCCACGTCCATTTTGGCTGCCGCCATGGCTTCTGGCACCTCGCCATTACCGGTGACAGTGACCTTGAGCCCCAGTTTATCAAATATTCCGGCGTCCTTGGCTACACAGGCCGCGGTCATATGGTCACAGTTGTAATACCCCAGTTTAACTACATAATCGGAAGAAACCTTATTATCTTTCTTGACTGTCTTCTCTTCCTTTTTGGTTTGGCCGCACCCGGCAACCAGAGTAAGTAAAAAGACAACGATTAAAACCAGTCCAATTGCAGTTCTGCTCTTTTTCAAATTACTCCACTCCCGTCTTTAAGTATCAGTCTTAACAGCACTTATCCATGTTCTCTCCGAAAAGATTCACTAATTCCCCCTTTTCCAACCGGAATATCGCATATCCGGGATAACTGCCCTTCACCCCGGAAACCAGGATTTCAGTTGGTGGCTTATCGTCAATATTTTTAAATTCTAGAGTTTGATTGGATACCGGAGCCGGTACTTTCCCGGTCATCCTGTACCCCGATGGTAAATTTAGAATAGCTTGCATCCGGCATTTTTCCTTGCCAATTTTATATATCACTACCGTATCTTCACGGCCGTCAGCATTCAGGTCCCCCTCGGCCATCTTTATCAACTCGTGACCCTTGTTATACTCCTGCCAATATTGAACTGCCGGATTCAACTCAATCTTTGAGTCACTATTTTTCACCTGATCCTGACATCCGGGCTGTAGAATCAGGACAAACAAAACCAGCAGCCCCAACCATTTAAGTCTCATAATTGGCCTCGCGACTGGCAAAGACTGATTTAAGTTTGGGCCAGTAAGCATATATAAAGAGACCAACTATAGCTGCAGAACAAATATACCGTACCGGTTCCGGGGAAACCAGGATCAACTTGTTCGCCCACCCTACTGCCTCTTGTCCTTTGGCTAAATTAAAAAAGGGCACGAACCCGGGCGAGAGAATAAGGTTGGTCAGCCACCCCACCAGTATGGACATCCCCACCATGCAGCTAAAATAGATGATCGCCGCTCTCCGGCCGATTAATTTGCATATTGAGACCAACTCCGGAAGGTTAGTGGCCGCACCGGCCATCAGGAAAGTAATAGCCACCCCCGGGGATGCTCCGGCAGCCACTAAAGCTGCGATAAACGGGATATGTCCTACCGCACAGACATACATTAAAGCCGCCAGGACCGCGATCCCCCCAATGGAGATCAGGCCCGGGCTGCCCAGGTACTTCTGAATGAACCCAACCGGTGTGGCAGCCGTGATGATTCCGGCCAGAACCATTCCCCATATCACGTACTTGCTGACCTGGACCCCCATATCTGAAATACCCCATTTGATACCGCCCAGCAGTTTTTCCTTCCAGTTAACCTCCTGCTCCTCAAAACAAACCTGTTCCGAGTCATCAACCGGAGGCAGGTGTAATTCCGGGCCCCCAAATAAATTACCCACCATTCCTACCAGCATGGGAACTATAAACCCGGCGACAATATAAATCACGGCTATTTTGGGCCCTAATAGGCCCAATGCCAGAAGAACCGCCGCTGGATTTATGATCGGGGTAGCACACATAAAGGCCAAAGTCGGTCCGAGGTAAGCTCCGGAATAGTACAACCCCAACCCCAAAGGGATCACGCCGCAGCTGCAAATCGGAAGCATCATACCTGAAACCGAGGCTTTAAATAACGCGCCCGCGCTGGTATTGCCCAGCACACGATGAAACTTTTTCGGGTCCAGGTAATTATATAAAAGCCCGGCCAGTATGAAACTGATGATTAACCATACTGAAGCCTCATTCAGAATGCCCCATCCGGCCTCAATTACAGCTGCGATAAATCCTGTCAGGGTGGTCATAACAACTACTCCTCGAAGGCCTCTGCTATCGCCTTTTCAATTATATTTCGATCCAGACGATCATACTTTTTCTTACCGTTGATTATCATAGTGCCCCGGGTTATATTTCCGTACTTGCGCAGATAACCCGTATCGCGGCCAACATAGTAAATCTTTAAATCAACATCTTCACCGTACCTGGCAGCAGTCTGTTTTATTGTTTCCTCGTATCCCACACAGCTGGCGCAGGTATTAATGAACTCGACCGTCACTTTAGACATAAAACCCACCTCGCAAATTACAGGGTAATAACCTGGTCCACTCCTCCGACTCCCCGTAATGCGGCATACAGGTGGGGGAAACAGCCGATATGGGCCCCGGGAATCAAATCGTTTTCTATACCCCGTTCGATGGCACATTGATCACAGGCCATCAGAAGCATGCCGGTCTTCTCCTGCAGTTTCTGCAGTCTATCTCCCATGTCAGTCCCTTTGAGAAGGAAGAAAGCATTATCCATAAAGAAAAACATTCCGATTACATCGGCGCCATGACGTTCCTCTTCCATCTGCGGGATAATCATGGTATTAAGAATCTTCTGTGATGTGGTGCTGGTAAAAACATAAGCTACTCGCACAATCATACCTCCAATGCTCTGAAGTAAAACTAACCGGTAATTTCTATACTCCCCTTCCCTTTCACCACCTCTCCGGTCTGTTTTAATAACTCATAACCCACCGGGGATTGTTTCTTTAGTAAACTGATCAAGTGATAAACATATTCCTGGTACCTGTGGTCCCTGCGGTCACGCGGGCGGGATAAATTAATAGCCAGATCCTCCACCACTCTTCCCCGCTGGTTGCCCATAACCAGAACCCGATCACTCATATATACCGCTTCGTCCACATCATGGGTAACCATAATAATGGTTAGAGGATCCTCCATGAATATACCCTCCATCTCTTCCTGCAGGCTGTGGCGCATCTGAAAATCTATAGCCCCAAGCGGTTCATCCATAAGAAGTACTTTGGGCCGGCAAGCCAGGGCCCTTACCAGGGCGGTTCTTTGCTTCATGCCGCCGGACAGTTCATGGGGAAATAGTCTTTCTTTCCCCTGCAGGCGCGCCAGGGCCAGAAGACGTTCCAGGAGCGCTTCCCTCTCCCCAGGAGACATCCTCTGTCTTTTCATGGGATATAAAATGTTTTCTCTAACCGTCATCCAGGGAAAAAGCATGTAATTTTGAAACACGAAAGCCCGGTCCGGGGCGGGGTTATATATAGCCCTACCCCCGACTCTTACCTGCCCTGATTCCGCTTTCTGAAACCCGGCTATTATCGAAAGCAGAGTGGTTTTACCACAGCCCGACTGCCCTAACAATGAAACAAACTGATTTTGCTGTATATTAAAGGTCAGCCCATCAAGGACCACATGCGATGATTTACTGTTACCAAATGCTTTGGTGATCCCTTCAACCTCAACCCAACTCATACTTTTCCTCCCA
>JBLMZW010000028.1:0-2722 GCA_050259035.1 Chitinophagales bacterium
AGGCCCAGGACCAGCCCCCCGCAAGCAGCGCCGGTTACCGCCTCTCCCAGAGGCATCAAAGCTGAATATTCTGTCAGTACCACCATGGCCAGCGTAAAATTATAAGCGACGTATAACAGCGCAGCCAATACCCAGTAATCAGGAAGGGTTGCGGTAGATATCGATGCAGACAGAGTTTTTAGCATCCCCCCTCGGGTTGGCATAGCCGCGCAGGTTGCTACAGTTAATAATAGCAGAACTTTGAGCGGAACCAAAACATTGTAGGCCATAACTAACCCGGATAAACCCCAATATAGACAGATAATAATCCCGACATAGGCCGCCAGCAACCCCAGCTCCTTGGATAAGTACAGATGTTCATGAAACACCGCTCCGCTGGCGGAAATCATGGTGCAAATACCCAGGAATAAGAACAGGGTAATCCCAATATCAGTCAGCTTCCCCAGGGTAGGACCCATGATGCCCTGAAGCAAGCCCCGGTAATCGCTTACCTTCATCGCCTTGGCCAGGTAGACCAGCAGCACAGCTAATAAAGCAAAGCCTAACCCGGCAGCAACTGCGCCTAAAAAGCCTCCCGTTTGATAGCGCACGAAAAACTGGACAATCTCCTGTCCCGAAGCAAACCCGGCCCCAATGACTGCCCCCAGATAAGCTAAGAATATTGCGATACCGCCTGCTCTGGCCAACCGCATAATAAAACCACCTCCCGCACTTGTACAGTCTATGCCCGCAGGGGGGGTGTGAATCGCTGTTATTTAGATTTAAGAGTTTAGACAGAAAGAATTATGCTTTATATTTACCGATAAACAGCCTAATACATCAAGGCAAAAGAACTGTCCCCGTACCTTTCCATGTCTTCCTTTGTCGAATTATGTTGACTATTATTTTTTACTCATATATGATTCTACCCGTAGGTTCTTTAAACTAGGACCTTAGGGCATAAAACAAATCCTATGAAAAGGTAAACTTACTGAAAAGTAAGGGCACAAAGCCATGAGTCTAAGGTGTAACCCACTATGATTGTCAGGCCGCCATAGTACAAACGTCAGTTATTTTAAGCTGTGGCATTTTGCGTGCTACAGCTATTTTTGTATACCAGAATAAAAGGAGGTGATTAATAATGAGTAGTATGCAATATGTAGTATTTTCTTTAGGAGAAGAAGAGTTTGGAATAGCAATCGACTTCGCCCAGGAAATCATTCGGGTACCCGAACAAATAACACATATGCCCAATATGCCTTCATTTATTGAAGGCATTGTAAATTTAAGGGGTAAGATTATTCCTGTAATTGATCTTAAGAAAAGGTTTAGCTTTGAACAAACAGAGCGGAGCGTTGATAGCAGATTGCTGGTTCTTGACCTGGAAAACACTTTGTTGGGAACTATCGTTGATGATGTATCAGAAGTCTTAAGGATTGAAGACCAGGCCATAGAAAAACTTACTTATGAGTTATCTAGTATTGGCAGTTCCAGTATACAGGGTATTGGTAAAATTAATGACCGTTTGATCTTATTATTGGATGCGCTAGGTATGAAGGCAGAAGTTATGCAAAATTGATTAATCAAGAAGGTGCAAAAATGATTGTTTTATCAGAAATAAACTCGTGTAAAAATCTGGCAGAGGTGATTACTAATTTCATTCCTGGTGGGATATGTTTTGGCTACATAGAGGCAGATACTGTTACCTGGGTTAAGACCTCAGATTCATTTAATACGGATTTATTTAAAATTGGAGACAAATTAATAGATACCAGTACAACTATGAAAGCTATCCGAGAAAAAAAGGTCTTAACGCAAAGCATCCCACGTTCAGTATACGGAGTACGGCTCTTAGTAATTTCAGTACCAGTTGTTAATGAAAAGGACGAAGCTGTAGGGGCTTTTTCTATGGCCTTTCCCAAAGTCCACCCTGTCCTTGCTGCCTTTGATGCTTTTGCTCCCATAATAGTAGAATTGTTTCACGAAGGGTCGTTCCTCTGCTTTACAGACTTGGATAAGATCTCCGCAAGACAACCTTCAAAGAAGTATGACATGCCCTCATTGCCATTAGGATATAAATTAACTGAAGACGATATTCCTTATCAGGCTATAAAATCAAAACAACCGTTAATGGCCGAAGTCGACGCCTCTAAATTTGGCATTCCAACTTTTGTAGCAGCCTATCCATTATTTGATATTGATAATAAGGATGAGATTGTTGGGTCGTTAGGATTCGCTATGCCAAAAGTTACAGCAGCATCACTACGTGAAATGGCTCAAAACCTTGAAAGTGGCTTAACCGGTATCGCTGCTGCCATAGAGGAACTTACAGCATCTGCAACAGAAATAAATACCAATGAACAATCGTTAAATGAAAGTATTAAAGAAATAATCGATATATCGAGTAAAATTAATGATGTTTCGGTATTTATAAAAGACATCGCCGATGAGACAAAAATGCTCGGACTAAATGCAGCCATTGAAGCAGCTAGAGCAGGTGATGTTGGTCGCGGTTTTGGCGTTGTTGCCGAAGAAATCCGAAAACTATCAGAACAATCCAAAAGTACCGTCCCCAAGATTCAGCAATTGACTGATAATATCAGGCAGAAAGTTGATGAAGCAAGTAATAAAAGTCATTGTTCATTATCTTCCAGCCAGCAACAAGCTGCAGCTACAGAAGAAATAACTGCAAGCATAGAAGAGATAACTGCCATGTCGGAAGAATTGGCTAAGATATCTCGAA
>JBLMZW010000029.1:0-7266 GCA_050259035.1 Chitinophagales bacterium
GGGAGAAAAGACTTCTTCTCAGTCGTATAACCCTGGAACCTACGGATCCGGGACAGCAACTACGGGGGCGGGAACCGGGGCCACAAGTTCCACTCTGGTTAATATCAATACCGCCAGTATGCAGGAACTGGATGATAAATTGCCCGGAATTGGGCCGGCGTATGCTCAAAGAATAGTGGATTATCGTCAGCAGCACGGGGGATTTAAATCAATAGAGGAGCTAAAAGAGGTCTCAGGTATTGGAGAAAAACGTTTTCAGCAGATGAAGGATATGGTTTGCCTTTAAATAATCTGGTTCTATTGTAGGTGATAACATTAACCGTTACCTGGTCTGGATTTTTACCGGTTTAGCAGCCGGAATGGCCATAGCGGAATGGGGCGATTGGGCGTGGCTGGCCGCATCAGTCTCGCTCTTAATAATCCTTGGCCTGTTTGCCCGGTTACCCGGGATCTGGATCCTTGTCGCGGTATTACCCCTGGCTTTTGCCTTTTGGAGCTGGAGTCATCCCTTGATTCCAACCGGACCAGAGCAGGAGTTTGTTAAAGTGGAAGCCCGGGTTCTGGATCATCCCGCTTCTAAGGAAGGAGATACCCGTTTCACGGGCGAACTGATTTCCAGCCGTTATCAAACCGGCACTCCTCATTTTGAACGATTTCGGGTAACTTGCGCTTTTTCAGCAAAGCTAGAAAAAGGTGATATTGTTAAACTCTACGGCAGTATGCGCCTCATTCAGAAACCCTCCAACCCAGGTGAATTCAATTTTAAAGAGTATTTCGCCCACCGAGACATCTTCTATTCACTCACGGTGCGTGATGCTTCTTCCCTTAAGGTGACCGGGCACAAGGCAGGTGCGTTAGAGAGTCTCTTTCAAGGAATGGTGAATAAAGGTTCCATGGCCATCAGAGCCAACATGGGTAAACAAGAAGCGATTCTATTAGAGGGAATGCTTTTCGGGCTGCAGGGAGAAATCAGTGAGGAGGATTTCAGCACCTTCCAAAAAACTGGGCTGGTGCATGTTTTCTCAGTTTCAGGGTTCCACGTTGGGTTTATTGTTCTCTTGGGGACCTGGCTGGGAGCCTTGCTGCGCTGGAAGAACCGGACCCGGTTCCTCTTTCTATCGGGGCTGCTTCTATTATATGGCTCTTTGACTGGCTGGCCTGTTTCACTTGTTCGGGCGGCTCTTATGGCCTGGCTAGCCCTTCTGGCTCATTATGCGGGGAGAGAAAACCAGGCCCTGGATTCGCTTTGCCTGGCCGGAATACTGATTCTTCTGGTCAACCCCGCCAGCCTATTCGATATCTCTTTTCAACTATCTTTTCTGGCTACCTGGGGAATTGTCTACCTGTATCCCATTATTCAAGCCCAATTCAAGCTTGAGAAGAAATGGCAGAAAGCCGTTATGCTTGGTTTAGCGGCTCAGGTGGCTACCCTCCCCCTAGCAGCTTACTACTTTAACATGGTCTCCTTGATTTCGGTGGTGGCTAACCTAATTCTGGTCGATGTAGCCGGAGTTGCGGTTATACTCGGTTTTATCGGTATGGTTATCGCTCAAATCAGTCAGGCCGTGGCAGCTATATTTATGATGCCCGCTGGGTTTCTGACCCTCATCGTTACCCGGGGAGTCGAAATACTGGCGAAGGTTCCAGCCAGCTATCTATGGGTGGCCAAAGCGGCACCTATATTGGTGGCGGGGGCTTATACCGGGATATTGATGCTATTCTTAGAGGCAACGAATCGGAGGAAAGCGTTAAGAAATGCGGGTACGCTGCTTATTATTGTTTATCTAATAGGCATACTATGGCCCGGACAGTGGAAAGAGCCCGGCCGTTTAAAGGTGCTATTTCTTGATGTTGGTCAAGGAGACGCCATATTTATTAAGAGCCCGGGAGGTAAAACCATATTAGTCGACGGGGGAGGGGCGGACTACTATCAGGTGGGGAAAAAGGTAGTTCTGCCCTATTTTCGGAGGGAAGGAATAAGGTCCTTGGATTTGGCCATTAGCACACACCCCCATGTTGATCATATGCAAGGACTGCAGGAAGTCTTGGAAGAAATCCCGGCCAGTACTATTATAGCCGGGGCTGGCTGCATGCTTAAAGAATCTGCTAACCACCGGGTTACCCTAACCGGCAGCCGGGAAATCCAACTGGATAGTAAGACTATGGTGCGGGTATGGGCACCGGATAATAACGGTGAACCGGGCAACGATACTTCGGTAATTACCACTATTAAAGAGGGAAATGCCACCTTTTTGTTGACCGGAGACGCGGGAACAGGGGAGTTAGAACAGTATATGAAAGAGAATCCTGATGTTCGAGCAACGGTATTAAAGGTTGCTCATCACGGCAGCCGCAATTCCTTATATGAGCCATTTTTTGATGAAGTAAATGCCAGGTATGCGGTGATCATGGTAGGAGCCAATAACCCCTTCGGCCACCCCGACCCCCTGGTTGTAGAGGAGTTAGAAAAACACGGTATGCAGATTCTAAGGACTGATCAGAATGGAGCTATAACGTTCTTAACTGATGGGAAAGAGCTACAGGTTAGGACTGTTGAAGTCAACAAGAATAAGACCAATGACGAATAAAGTATTATCAGATTATCGGAAATATATAGAGGTGTGAAGGTCATTATGAATGATGATAATGAAAGACAAATCTTTGATTTTGCTTATACCGCTTTTGGTTAACTTGTTGTTTTGGATTGTTGAAATTTTATCAAAAGCTACATTCATAAAATAACCTTACACTCTTTCTGCTTCTTCCCGCGCTTACATATACCTCCTTCTCGCAGGTCTTATACTAAGAATTAAAAGCCTAAGTTTTGCACTTATAATCGATCCTCTCCAAGAAATACCTTAACTATATCTTGACGTGATATATCGCAGCGTGTAATATTAAATCACGGCGTGATATATCGAACCGTGATATAAAATCCGCAGTGTAGAGAGGTGTGATCTGCTTGGAGTTTAAGAAAGCCTGTTCCCGGTATATCCCTATGAGTGAGACCATGTTCTATATCCTGCTTTCCTCGAATGAGGAAAGGCATGGCTATGGTATCATGCAGCATGTCAGCGAGTTAACCGCAGAGCGTATAGTTCTGGGGGCCGGGACGATCTATTCCAGCTTATCCAAACTTGAGGGTGATGGCCTGATTAAGCCGGTCACCGAAGAGAACAGACGAAAGACTTACATTATAACCGAACTCGGTAAACAGGTTTTGGCGGTTGAAATTAACCGGATCGCGCAGCTTTACCAGGATAGTAAGAAAGTATTGGAGGGATTGAAGTGAAGAAAACGGTTTTGTTTCCCTTCTTTACAAGGGTTTCACCGGAGAAGTTTGAAGTGTGGCTGGAGGGAATGGAGAAGGACGGTTGGCATATTGATAAACTCACTCAGTGGAATGCTTTCGGTATCACTTTTAAAAAGGAAACGTCCCGTCAATACCGTTATTGCTATGATATGCAATTTACTGCCCGGGCCGATTATATGCAAACATTTAGGGATTTTGGCTGGGAGTACGTTGGGCAGGTAGCCAGTTCCCGTATCTGGCGCAAGGAGTATACCGGCAAACGACCTGATGCCTTTACTGACCGGGAGACAAATGATGCCCGAGTCAGGCGTTTTGGTAATTCGGTCATGATTTCTGTGGCATTATCCTGGATTCTGGGTATAGGTTTGTTGTATCCGGTTTTCTTCGCATCCGCTGGTCTTCCTGACAACGATAGACTGCAGTTGATATTATGTTCTATTTTTTGTTTTGCCTTGGGATTTGGACTATTTAGTGCGCACCTACGAATTAGAAAGGATTTAAATAAATAGCAGTATAATAGGACTTATTAACTAGAGGCCGGACCTTCACGGGTTACCGGTCTCTTTTTTATACCTCGGGAAAGTTTATCCGTTCAGATGATTGAGCAAAGCGAGGAATAAAACACCTAATCGTGTGGCCCGCCGGACTGGCCGACGAGCTTTCTTATATCAAAGTCGCAACGCTTGAGGCATGAAGTTGGAGCTTACTCCTTAGAGATGCGGCCTGCCTTTTAGGGGTGCGCCAAGGGAACTGATTATAGCGCGCCTATCTGTACCTAATCGGCGGATTAAAGAGACTTTTTACCAGAACCTGACTTGGCCTTTCAAACATAATCAACTCCAATAGTGAAAAAACTACTTAATAGATATTTTCGGAAAGGTGGTTTTTACTTGACAGGCCAAAAAAGATTAGCTCCGCATGAGATGCTTGAGCTGCACGAAATCCTCAGTTTTAAAACCCTGTGTGCCAGCAAAGCCTCAGCTATGATGAGTATGGCTCAAGATCCGGAAATTAAGAAGCTGTTACAGGATGATATCAGCTCTAGCAAGCAGCATATCCAACGGCTGGAGGATTTTCTCCGGGTCGGGTTGGAAAACCCGAGTTTAATGTAGGAGGCGATGAGATGCCAGATATATCACGGGGTTTTACTGACCAGCACATTATTATGGATTTAATGAATTCAGCTAAGCAGGGCATAAGGAGCTATGCCTGGGCGATATCTGAAACTGCAACACCTGAGCTGCGGAATGTTCTAACCCAACAACTGGCAGATGCTATTCGGATGCATGAAGAAGTAACCAATTTTGCCATGATGAAAGGTCTATACCACGCTTACAACACCCAGGAACAAATTCAAATGGACATGCAGAATGTTCAACAAGTATTGAATATGCCGTCACAGTAAACCATAAAGGTTAACTTTTCAGGAGGAAAGAAACCAAACCAGACCGATTTGGATCAACTAAAAGTTACTGATGGCATAATCCGAAGGAGGAACTTACAATGAAAACAACGATGGCCTTAGTGGTTAAATTTATCGCAACCCTGGTTGGCGCCGGGTTGGCTTTTTCAGTCCTGGATAATAACCCGTTTAGTTACGTTCTTTTGATTGCCATTGTAGGAACAGCAGTAAACTATCTGGTTGGCGACCTGGTGCTCTTGCCTGCTTTTGGTAATGCGGTTGCTTCCGTATGTGACGGGATTCTAGCCGTTGGAGTTGCCTTGATCGTAGATCTTTTCAGCCGTACCTTCAACACGGGATTTGGCAATTACGTGGTCTTTGGCGTTGTGGTACTGGTAGCAGAATATTTCTTCCATATCTATATTAAAAAATCAGATGAGGTTGCTCCCTAACACAGCACCTTTCCGTATGCTTCTAAGAACTGATTAAATAAAAATCCCGGCAGAATCTGTCGGGATTTTGCGGTTTAGAAGGTATCCGCTGTTCATATACCAGGGCTTTTCTGAGGATCCTGACTATGTAGTAAAACTTACCTTGAAGCGATAGAACGAGCTGCGATTACTCCCGAAACGCTGGCCTGAATGAGCCCCCTGGTTACCCCCGCTCCATCACCTACCGCAAAGAGACCTGAAATATTGGTTTCCAATTGGGGAGTAAGTTCAGGACGAGCGGAATAAAACTTGACTTCTATGCCATACAGCAACGTATGATCAGATGCAATACCAGGAGCCAAACGGTCAAGAGCTTCAATAGCTTCCTTGATAGCCATCATATAACGGTGAGGTAATACCAGGGAAAGATCCCCGGGGACCGCTGCTTTTAAAGTGGGCGAAACTACTGCCTTTTCCAGCCGGGCCGGAGTGCTGCGCCGGCCTTTCTTTAAATCCCCGTATCTTTGTACTATGACCCCCCCGCTCAGTAAATTAGCCAGGGATGCTATATAGCGGCCATAGACAATGGGTTCATGAAAAGGTTCAGTGAATTGCTGGCTTACCAGCAAGGCAAAGTTGGTATTAGGGGAACGCTTTTCCGCCCAGGCATGACCATTAACAGTGATTAAGCCATTGGTGTTTTCCAGAACCACTTCACCGTAGGGATTCATACAAAAGGTTCTTACCGAATCATCAAATTCCTTGGAGTAATAAATAATCTTCGACTCCCAGAAGTTATCCGTTATTTCCTCTAAAGTCACAGCCGGAACCTCTACCCTGACCCCAAGGTCCACCTGATTGTTTTTGAGTCCCAGGCGCAAGCGCCGGGCTTCAGAGACAAACCATTCGGCACCGTCACGTCCTGGGGCGGCAACTACTACTGGTGCCAGGTATTGTCCTTTACGAGTCTTGACTCCTTTAACCCGGCCTTCCTCCACCATAATGGTAATTACCGGTTCATTTTCGTGTATCTCTACCCGGTCTTTAAGGCTATTTTTGAAACTACGCAGAATTTTTTGGGTATTTTCCGTGCCCATGTGGCGGATACGGGCGGGTATAAGCTTTAAGTCCGACCGAAGAGCCCGAATCGTAAGTTTTTCGATCTGGGCGTTGTCCTCGCCAAACACCCGGTCAGGTGCACCGTGACTGACATATATCTCATCTACGTACTCTATCATCTCATGCAGGCGTTCCTTACCGATGTATTCCTCCAGCCAACCCCCGAATTCGGTAGTTAAAGTTAGCTTGCCGTCAGAAAAAGCACCGGCTCCTCCCCAGCCACACATAATGGAGCAGGGCCGACACTGGCGGCAGGGCTCCTGTTTGGTACTGGTCGGACACTTGCGCTTGCTGACATCGCGGCCTTTTTCCAGCAGGAGGATCTTTTTAGTGCCGAGTTTTACCAACTCCAGGGCACAGAATATTCCGGCTGGCCCGGAACCAATTATTATGCAGTCATAGTTGTCCACTCAGACCGCCCCCTGTTTAGTAGGTGTACAAAGCCACATAGTCTTAACCACTTTTATCTTTCTGAATGTATGATATCCTAAATGCATAATCTAAACCTTTTTATTATTTTTGATTATATCATTAGCATATGACAACTTCATAAATAGTGAGATCGATAGTAGAATCATTCCTGAGCAGGAGGGAATTCCATGAAGGAAATTCCGGCGGTGGTGCTGATAACCGGGGAAGAAGAATATCTGGTTGACCAGGAACTGGTTAACCTTATTGAGCAGATAACAGATCAAGGCCAGTACGAATTTGAGATCATTCGGCTGGATGGTGAGGAGGTTGACCCCCAGGAGCTGGAACAACAGCTTAAAACCGTAACCCTTTTTTCTTCGGCTCAAATAGTTACCGTAAAAAACCCACCTTGGATGGGAAACCCCCGGGGGAAGAAAGGAAAGTCAGTTAAGGATTTTGAGAAAGTTATAATTTCATTTTTGGAGCATCCCAACGAAGGGATCTACTTGATCATAACTTGCCGTGAGGCTACG
The DNA here is from genome assembly GCA_050259035.1 of Chitinophagales bacterium. GTDB lineage: Bacteria > Bacillota > Syntrophomonadia > Syntrophomonadales > DTU052 > JBLMZW01. The sequence goes on from JBLMZW010000029.1 coordinate 7,210, forward strand.
GCGTCCAACCCCGTGGCTTCGGCTATCAAGAAGAAAGGTGAAATACGAGAAATTAAG
>JBLMZW010000030.1:0-4219 GCA_050259035.1 Chitinophagales bacterium
CTTAAAAATCTCCAGCACTTTTTGCCGGTTGGATTCCAAACTAGTGCTTAATACGTCCCCTTCATGGTCATTAGTTTGTCGTCTGTTAGAGATTTTCCTCATCCAAATACCTATCCTTGACTGCCATATCGCTCTTAATAAGTTGCTCATTTAAACAATAAGAAATTCGCAGGGCCAGTATCAGCAGCTCTTGTGACCATTCATTTACTGGTATAGGCAATAAGGTTGGAGCACAGACTTAATCCAAACAGTCAAATAAGGAGACGGAAGCAAAATGGCTAAGAAAGCATTAATCGGAAAGAGCCGCGAATCTTCAAAATACCAGGTACGAAATTATTACCGGTGTAGAATATGCGGTCGGCCTCGGTCATACATGCGCAAATTTGGCATTTGCCGTATTTGCTTTAGGAAACTTGCTCATCAGGGCGAAATACCGGGGGTAAGAAAAGCAAGCTGGTAGTTACATTCTGGAGGAGTTGTTTAGATGCCTAATGTGGTATTAAAGACCGCGTTATTTGCCGTCTTTGGATATGTTTTTAGTTTATTCCTGGTGCGGCTGGTTGGGAGAAAGACAATCTCACAAATGACCCTTTTCGATTTTATCTTAGCGGTTTCTCTGGGAACTATAGCTGCCACTATTGGGCTCGGCCCTGACCGGCTTTCCGCTGTTGTTACTTTGATAGTATTTGTTGCTGTAACTATTCTAATAGACTACCTGCATATAAGAAGCATCCCATTGAGAAAAATGATTGGCTCCGAGCCACTAACCGTAATAAAGAATGGTCTTATTATGGAGGAAAATTTAAAGCATGCCCGCGTCACCATTAATCACTTAAACATGATGCTTCGGGAAAAAGGTATTTTTAATATTTCAGACGTCGAATTCGCTCTCATGGAAACCGACGGAAAAATTTCAGTCCTGCCTAAATCGCAAAAACAACCTTTGACTCCCTCAGATTTGGGTATGAAAACAAATTACAGGGGACTAACCAGGGACATCATCCTGGACGGGACAGTTCTGTTTGATAATTTGTATGATGTTCATCTTGATGAGAACTGGTTAAGTTCAATGCTAAGGGAGCAGGGTATATTTAGTTACAACGAGGTTTTCTATGCCGGTCTCGACACGGATGGCACCCTTTATCTGGCACCGAAGGTTCGGAAAAAGCCCGAAGGCTGCAAGGTATGATACTTGGCAAGAACGTCCTTAATAATGCACGAATGAAGTTGGTTCTTAAGGCTTAAACCTTACCAAACTGCAGTCTTTTCGTAATTTTAAATCTTTACCTGGGAAAAAATAAAAGAAAAGCATCAGGAGGACTCAACGTGGAAACCAACTATGAAACTCACAACCAGGGCCTTTCAGAAGAGGACCTTACAACCCTTAGAGAATTCCCTCGATTAACATCAGCCGAGGTTGCGGTACTCTGGGGATCGTATCAGCAGTATACCCTGTTAGTCTGTATATTCAAATATTTCAGTCAAACGGAAGACGAAGGTACCCGTTCAGTTATTAACAAGGCTCTCGAACTCAGCGAAAAAAGAATTGAACGCTGCCGGGCGATCTTGAACATGGGCGAGGTTAAAATCCCTCTGGGATTCAGCAGCGAAGATCTAAATGAGAGTGCGCCCGAACTTTTTTCCAATTCATTTATACTATATTACTTGAAGCGAATGATTACCTTCAGCCTGAAAATGAATACCATGTCATTGATGCTGGTAACCGCACCCGCAGTGCAAAAATTCTATAACGAAATGATTACCTCAACGCTTGAACTTCACGAAATGGCTACTGATGTTCTGCTGGATAAAGGGTTAATGCTTATGCCCCCTATTATTACTCTTGACAATGATATCGATTTTACTAAATCATCTAATATCCTGCGCGGTTATTTGGGAAGAAGACGGCCGTTATTGGCGATTGAAATAGCTAATTTAAGCTACAATCTTCAAATGAATTTTTTAGGACAGGTCATGCTGTCCGGTTTTGCTCAGGTAGCTCAATCGGAACTGGTTAAAGAATACTTCTTAAAAGGGGCCAGAATAGCTCATGACTACGTAGAACAAATAGCTTCCAAGTTAAGAGAGTCCAATGTTCCAACTGTTTTTCCTTACGATGCCACGGTTTCTACCTCTACAACTTCGCCCTGGTCAGACAAACTGATGTTATTCCACGTGGGAATCTTGAATGCGGGCGGAATGGGACAGTACGGGGAATCAACAGCTACCAGCCTGCGCCGCGATATTACTGCCATGTATACCAAAATGCTGGTTAAAACAGGGCGCTACGCCGAAGAAGGAGCCAAATTAATGATCAGCAAGGGCTGGATGGAAGAGCCCCCAAAGATCGCGGACCATTCCAGAATAGCCTACCAACATTAAAGAATTATTAGCTGGTTATAATCGTCAATTAAATAATTACAGAACGAGAGTTTTGATTGTTTGATGCCTTTTGTGACAATGAGTATAATAGCATTGTCAGGTCATGAACGGTGGAATTATGCCCTTTCCAAAGGAAACCAGCAAAGGCGGAACGTATAATGCCCAAAAAGACACGCACCCCTGAGGAGGTCCAAGAGGTAAGACAAAAGATCCTTAATATGGCTCTGGAACTTATTAGCGAAGATGGCTATGACGATTTTAGCATGAGAAAACTGGCGGCTAAACTTCAAATAACCGCTACCACCATATATCAATACTATTCTAATAAAGATGAACTCTACCTGGCGGTATTGACCAGGGGATTTGAAGAACTCTATTCCAGGATGTTTAAGGCTTATGAAGCCGGCAACAGCCCTTTGGACAGGCTAAAGGACGTAAGCCGCGAATACATACGTTTCGGAATTACCCAGGCCAATTTCTATAATATAATGATGGTTCTGAATGTGCCTAAATTCTACGATTACGTTGGCACTGCAGCGGAGCCGACTGCCTCTGATGAATTAAATACCGCCCTGAAGGTATGGGAACTGGTGAAACAGGTCATATCAGAGTCGGGAGTCATCAGCAAAAAGCATCTGCCAATGAAAGAAATAGCGACCTTTCAATATGCATGTACTGTGCACGGTTTTATTTCGTTCTGCAACAGCAGAATGGTTGACTACTTATTGGAACCCCGGGTTAAGGAAATCGATGACGAACAAATCAATCAGTATGTTGATGTGGCAGTATTAAGTCTGGAGAAAATGTTCAAAAGATAATCCTACCACCTCGGCTGGTAAGAGTGTCTAACCTCATTTTCACCCCAATTACTTGTCTAATTAAGGTCAATTCAATAGCGGCCTGCATTTAAAACAACCTCTAATTTAATCGCAGTAAATTGCTTGACCCTTTAAATTAACAGTGTTAACCTAACGGTGTAAACATTACACTGTAATATCTCATTGAACTGGTTAATAACATCTGATAAGACAAATCAACAAGTAATTGGATGGGGGTGTTGGGGGTTTCGTTTTGATGGGAAGTAAAAAGAATGTTTAAGGGGGGGAAGTCATGGCGGTTGAGGAGAAATATTTGAATGAACCGTGCGGGGTAGAACCTTACGATAAGGAATGGGGTGTTGGGGTATCAGGGATGTGTGACAACCCATCACCATATCCGCGAGTCAACCGGCTCCTGGACTACTATTTTAACCAAACCGAGTTTACTGTGGACCACGAACGTGCCTGCCTGTTAACTGAGGCCTACAAAGAGCATTTTGATAAGTCCCAGAATATAAAATGTGCCCTGGCCTTCGCTCATGTACTGCGAAATGTAAGAATCGGAATCTACCCGGATGAAATGATAGTGGGGGAAATCGCCGCTCCCTATAAATCTGCTCCCATATACCCCGAGTTCTCATACAATTGGATTGTTGATGAAATCAAAAACTACCCCTGGAAAGACAGGGAATTTGATATCTATAAGGTTTCTGAAGAATCAGAAAAGCGTCTTTTGGAGCTGCACAGTTTTTGGCAAGGAAAGACGGTTGAAGATTTGATACTCAGTATGGCCTCGGAGGATGAACTGAAAGGGACCGGGGTCGGACGCGGACTGTATCTATTAAACCTTTATTTCTATGGCGGAGTTGGGCATACCTGCGCCAACTATGAAAAACTTCTGGCCAACGGCTTCGGTGCCTTAAGAAAACGCATTTCCGAAAAATTAGAAGCCTTGGACCCTTCTCTTCCGGAAGATTTGAAAAAGAGAGATTTTTACCAGGCTCAGCTGATAGCCCTGG
>JBLMZW010000031.1:0-10007 GCA_050259035.1 Chitinophagales bacterium
TCATGATGAAATCCCCCGACTCAAGCATTTCAGCCGATTCCTCGCACGAAACCAGTTTCCGTTTGTACTGATCTATCCAGCTCGATTAGGCCACCTTACCCTCCCTGGATCTCATTTCTACGGTTCTAGATGCCAACCTTACAGGATAGGGAGGAAGGAATTAGCATCGGATAAAGGGAATAGATTCAGAATTAGATATAGAGATTGGGGGAGGTTTCGATATGGCGATCTATGAATTCGAAGGCAAAGTGCCGAAAATCGGACAGGATAGCTATGTCCATCCTGAGGCGGTTATTATCGGGGACGTTACTATAGGGGACAAGTGTTACATTGGTGCTACCGCCGTCCTTAGGGGGGATTATGGTGGTATTGTTATTGGTAACGGAACAGATGTACAGGATGGGACTGTTATCCATACCGAGCCAGAGACTAAGGCCTTGATCGGAGAGGATTGCTTAATCGGCCATTGTGCTATGATTCACGGCCCCTTGGTGGTTGGAAACCGTGTGCTGGTTGGAATGAAGGCTACTGTGTTGGATTCATGTGAATTGGGAGAAGGTTCGGCGGTAGCCGCCTGCAGTATGGTTAAACGTAACACGAGGGTTGCTCCTGGAAAAATGGTTATGGGTATTCCAGCCAGGGAAACAGGGGAAGTCTCCGAGACAGCAGCCCTCTACACCGGAATTGGGGTCAAACTCTATCAGGATCTGGCCTTACGCTCTCTTAACAGCATGAATAGAATAGGATAGCTTTTCACTGCAAGAATCAGGTAAGGGGACTAGCTAAAAATGTAAACCGTTCCGTCCGAGTACGGCGCTTTGATTATTTCATTTATGACCTTCGTCTCTTGGAGTCAAGTAGTATGATACTAGATGGGATTCCTACCCGTTGAGGGTGTATACAATGGGGAAGGCCACAATCAGTTAGGTCTTACCCTTATGCGGGTGAGGGACAAACAATAGACCTGAGAGGAGAAAAAGGTTAATAGAATAAACACTTTAGGTGGAAACTTTCAAAGGGTAGGCAGGATCAGTGACCGCACCTATTTTAACGGCATAGGAAGATCGTTTTGATATGTCCTCATCAGTCACAAAGTGTATATCAAGCAATCCATCTGTGGAATAGCCTGTTTTCAGATAATTCATTTCAGCGAGAGACTGGCTCCACCCGGTAAACCAGTGCAGCAGTTCCACACGCTGTTCTTCGCTGCCTGTAAAATAGACAAGCAGATCAATATCACTTCCGGGACCGGCGGTACCGTTGTTAGTACTCCCAATCAGGTACAAACCTCTAACTCCGAAACGATCAAAATCAAGTCTTTCAGACAGACGCTCGGCCATGTAGAATCGCCAGCGCCAGAAACTATCGTCGTAAGTGCCTTCTCTTTTAGCATATTTCTCAACAATTAAAGCTTTATTGGGTATTGGTTCAGGTTGGCCCGAAAAACGTGCGAGATAACCCAGGGCTTCCCTCAGATCAGCATTCATCGTGACGTGCAGCATATACCCGCCACTAACATCCGTTACATCTATAACTCGTATAACCTCATCGAGTTCGCTGAAATCCGGTAATATAGTTGTCAGCATGTTTTTTGATCTGGTTAAAAACTTCTCGTTAAATATTACCCCCTTATTATCAGGATAAAGCGGCAGATACCGAATATTGGACTCAACCAGATCCTGAAAGAAATGAGTTCCGAACGATAATTCCGGCAGATAGTTTGACTTTTGCCGGGCTATTTCAATAAGCGCCGCGGTATTATTGATATCCGCGTAACTTACCTGCACTCCCATCTTAATATCCCCCCGGCTTCCCCAGCGGCCTGGCCCCATCAAAATAAAACGTCGCCTCGGCAGCAACGAATTAAGTAGACCCACCGCTCGCCCAACACTGGCCAGACTCTCCAGTTCCCGCAGTTGGCTGTACTTATTAGGGTCCACATATACGATATGGGTAATGTCACGAATAACACCATTGGAGATGAAAAGATTGGCGGAGAAGACAATATCCTTCTCAGGGATATCCTTAGGTATGGGAGCGGGAACAGAGTCTACCCCAAAACTTTGAGGCCGGCACTGTAAAATATAAAAATCATTTCCATCTGAAGCAAATTCAATATCCACGGGGGTGCCTAACTTATCTTCCAGGGTTTTCAGAATCAAACCAACCTTCTTGACAAAATGCGTGTCAGTTATCAGGCCTTCAAAAGTAACCACCAAATTATCAGACTCATAATCAATGCCAAAAGCCGAAGTTTTGGTCACATAATCATCCTGGTGAACGGAAACTATTTGATGCAGGCGGGGAATTTGGTAGCCGAATTCCTTAATAAGAGTCTCAATCTCAACGGTTTCAAACGTATTGTTTTCAAGGTTTATCACATCAACTTTTTTGGGTGAATAATGCAGAATTTCATCGGGGACGATATTGACTCGCAAACCAGGCTGGCCCGGGGAAACCAGTACGGGAAAATCGTCGCTTAAACGGTCTACCGCTCTGGTGCCCAGTCCCATGACCAATCGTATCAGCCCATCTTCCCGTTGTATCCGCGGGGACCACCGGAACTCATTATTGCTAAAAGCCACCCCGGCAAAATGAGGCAGATAATAGGGACCTATTCTGGTACCAACAACTTCCTGAATTAATATTCCCATCTCTTCATGAAAGTCTATCAGGCCTCTTTCGGAACGATACTTTATGGAGTCGGGACTATACATGGAAGCGTAGACCTCAACTATCGCATCCATGAGAGCCTCCAGACGCTGCTTTTTATCACCCTGGTTGGCTAAAAATAGACTCTTGTATTTACCTGAGAATGCCGACCCTACCTGGTCCTCCAGAAGACTGGAACTACGAACTATAAGAGGACAATCACCAAAATCATCTAAGGCCATAGCTAAACTCTTCACAATTCCTGGAGGGAATTTGGCGTTTTTCATCATCCTGATAATATTAGGATAATCCATACGTATTTCGGATAGGTCTTTATACTTCTGCTCATTTAGTTCTTCGAGATTGTTGTAGTGAAGGAAATCGGTACTCTCGTCCGTGGTAATGCACCACGTTTTAGGAACTTTTACGCAGCCCAGTAAAGGTGACTTTTCACATTCCTTTCTGAGGATGTTATACGAAAGAAATAATCCGGTACCCTTGCCGCCGATTTTACCAGTGCTTTCGGCAGGGAATATAAAACGCTTGGTTACTTCATAAAAGTCGTTAATCTCAACATATTGCTTGGCAATATCAATAACATTCAAATTATCGGATAAAAACCGCCTTATTAAAGCCACTTCCAACCAGCGCTCCGTCGGGGTATTGAGCCTTGTGCATTCCCCCGCAATATTGCGATAACGGGTAATGGCTTCAATTATTTCCCCGACAGTTACGCCGATTCGATCAACGGTTTTAATTAGATGATATGCTTTTTGTTCCTGTATCCAGTTCTTTAACCGAATTGATATTTCATCATTGCTAAGGTGATGTGAAGCGACCTTAAAAGTCATTTCACTGATGCTGGCGAGATTAACCAGCGGCAGTTTGGTACTGGGAAAGTTAATTTCACCCGGGTTATAAGACTCCTTGGAGTCGGGGCTCAGAACCCGTAAAATTTCTTCCGCGTCTTTTACTCCGCTGAAATACAGGTGATAGGTCATTTTTCGGCAAACATGAAAAAGCATGTCCGGGTCGGTTCGCAGCAAGAGGTCCACAATGACCATCCACTCTTTACTCTGGTCAGACCTAAGAGGTTCAGTGTCCCACGCCCGCAAAACCTGCTTCATACGGCGCTGCAATATAGTCTGCCCGATCCGGTCAGCGATGGTCCGAATAAGTTTGCGCTCCTTCTCTAAGAAAAAGCCTTCTTCCCCTTCAGGTACAACCGAGGTATAGACGACCTCCAACTTTCCGACTAACTTGCTGTCGACCTTGATACTACAGCTATCACAGATTGGCGCAGGGCAAAATCCTGGTGTTTGGTAGGCCTGGTTTTCGTAAGACATACTGGCCTCACACGCCTCGGGATATTGCCAACCTCCAGGAAGAACATTGACAATTCCCTGAAAAACCTCGGAAAGTGATAGACGCTCGTTATTTAATAACTCATCCACCTGATAGAGGCAATCTAATTCTTTGGCCCGTTCCTTTAGAGATTGTATAAAAGACTCACCGGACGTTTCCTTGCCGTTCATATGCCACCTGCCTGCATTTTAAACGTTCAATACTATACCCAACCCCGCATCTTGATGGCCTGAGCCACCCGGTTAATGGATATTACGTAAGCCGCATCACGCATATAAAGGTTGTGCTTCCTGGCTACTTCACTAACAGCTAAGAATGCCGAAGTCATCTTGGCATCTAATTTTTGGAGAACTTCATCTTTTTCCCAATAATAGTTATTATTCGATTGTACCTGTTCAAAATAGCTGCAGGTGACTCCTCCAGCGTTGGCCAGGAAATCAGGGATTATGAATATACCTCTTTGTTTAATAACCTCATCGGCATCAGGAGTAGTTGGGCCGTTAGCACCCTCAACAATAATTTTAACCTGCTGGCTGATTTTGTTCACGTTTGCAGCGGTTATCTGGTTTTCAAGAGCTGACGGTAAGAGAACGTCTACATCCTGTTCCAGCCAGGCATCGCCATCAAGTATCTCATAACCCAAGTCGCGGGCCTTGGCTTTGTCAATGCTTCCATATGTATCAGTAATCGAGAACAGCTTATCTATATCCAGCCCATCCATCTTACGGAAGGTATAGGCTTTCTTATCGACATTGTCCCAGCATGATATAGCGATCGTTTTACCACCCAGTTGACTAAATAATAGAGCAGCGTACTGGGCAACATTACCGAATCCCTGAATGCTGGCAGTGGTTCCTTCAATTTTGATTCCTTTTTCCCGCAGGGCTTCACGGAGGGTATATACTACTCCATAACCGGTAGCCTCAGTTCTTCCCAGGGAACCACCCATCCCAACCGGTTTTCCAGTGATGAAGCCCGGGAATCTTCCACCATTCAATACTTCAAATTCGTCCAGCATCCATAGCATATGTTTACCATTGGTCATAACATCAGGAGCCGGTACATCCGCACATGGACCAACGTTTTTAGCCACTTGTCTTATCCATCCCCGGCAGAGCCGCTCTTGTTCACCTTCAGTAAGGTTTCTGGGATCACAGATGACCCCGCCTTTTCCTCCACCCAGAGGAATGTCTACGACTGCGCACTTCCAGGTCATCCACATGGATAAAGCCCGAACTGTATCTGCAGTTTCCTGGGGATGGAATCGTATTCCACCTTTGGCTGGTCCCCGGGCATCATTGTGTTGAACACGGAAGCCACGAAATACCTGGGTGGTACCATCATCCATCCGAACGGGAATCAGGAAATGATACTCTCTCATGGGCTGCCGCAATAACTCACTAGTTGCGCTGTCGAGACCTAGAAACTCTGCAACTTTGTCAAATTGGGCTTGAGCATTAATGTAGGGATTGTAAGATGTTTCAGACATTTGATTTCCTCCTTGTTATTAAAAAATAGAATGTAAACTAAATCAATTATACAATTTCTTTGCCGCATTGTGGAATAAAATCCCGGGATGCAGAATAATTCAAAAGAAATTGTTTTAATAACACATTTAAAAGCATGGATAGAGTGTTTAAGGGCTTGGGCGAATATAAGGCGAGGTTAAACAAAAAAACGATCGCAACTAAATGCGACCATTTTAATAAGCTTGTTCGGTTAGAATTCGGGCAGGTTATCGAGGTTATTGGCTCTGGTGTCATCAGGTTCGCTTCTTAGGACTTTCCTGGTTTTGCGGTTTAGAACGTCCACTCTTTCGAGTTCACCATTTTCGGCCATTGATATTGCACTGTCATAATCCAGGGTGGTGCCGTCATCCAGCTTAAACTCCGTTAGGTTTCCATCACCATCCTTACGGACGGCTACAATTTTTTTACCCATATAATCACCCCTTTGGCGTATTATGAACATTGAAAGAATTTTTATTCGACTTCACAAACTACTGTTAGTTGTTATACTGAATATGCCAAATATTGTTCCTGGGGGTGATTAACGGCTCGATTATCATATTTTGACCAATATAATAAACAGGGGGTAAGAAACGTGAAACGGCATACATTATTGTTTATTATCAGTACCATTTTAATTGCTGGATTCCTATCAGTTGCTTACTTCAACTATGATGATAAAATTGCTTCTGCCGCAGTTACGAAGGCATCTAAACAGGTTATTACAGCTAAACAAATTGGACTGGTGAAAAAGAATCCTAATACATATAAGGGCTATCCTATCCAGATTACAGCCCGGGTTGTAGCCGCCAAGGTAGCAGGACAAAAAGGATATACCACATTTCAGGCTTTACTGGATCCCCAGGGACAAAAGGTCAATAGTATTATTTCAATTAAAGGAAGCACCGTTGTTAAGAACGGACAAAATATCAAACTGCAAGGCATTATTACCGGGCAAAAAGCTGGTGATGCCAAACTTAAATTGGTCAGAATCATTGCCTCCAAAATAGAAAAAGTCTCAGCTGTAAATCCTGCGGCACCGGCCGTTACTACCATTATTCCAGTCGGAACTGCTATTCAGCAGGGAGTAGAAATATCTATTCCTAAAATAGAACTTACCAGCGGAGAGACCCGGATTAATTTAAAAATCAAGAACGGTTCGTCTTCGAAAGTTCGTTTCGATTATTCCAATGCCAAGATGATTCAAGGGACCAAACAATATGATCGACAAACTCGAGGCGGGGGCAGCTATTCACTTCCGCAGGGAGACCTGTTGCCGGGTATTGAAACCCAGGGAATATTGGTCTTCGGAACCATAAATCGAGCCCTGGGTGACATTAAGATATACCTTGAAGGCAGTTTTGAGCAATCAGGAAAGACTTTTACTCCTATGTATATTACGGTCTCATGGAGTGAAGGCGGAAAAGCCACGGTTTCATACCAGGAGGAAAAAAGTGAAAATACCACTCCAGAGGTATATACAGATCCCGGGCTAGGGAAGAAATCTGCAGAAGAACTGAAAAAACAGTCTGTACCGATGGGACAGACCTTTACTTCGGACGAGGGTTTTGAGATATCAACGGATTCCTGTCTTCAGGGAACAGACGCAGAAATGTATCTCACCAACGGTGCAGTAATAACCTCAGACTGGGACTGGAAGTACGTGATAATTAACTTGAGCGTAAAGAATGTCAATAGTAAACAACAAGCGGCAACCATTTCACGAAATGACTTTTCCTTAATTGGCAGTTCGGGTGAGATATTTGATCCCTTGAAAAACACATTGATTTCATATAATTGTCGGCTTAAACCTCTTTTTGCTTCCCTGGAACATGGGGAGTCCATTATAGGATCGCTAGACTTTATCCTTCCCGAAAATGAGTGTAAGTTATATTTAATTTGGGATCCCGATCAGGATGGGAGAAACCAGAAGTATTTCGAGGTCCATTAGTGAAACTACAACAAAGCACAGTATGACTAATGCAACGGGGGAGATGCGATAGTGTCTCCCTTTTGTCGTTGGAAACTTCTTGGGGTATTATAAAGAAGGAAAGATTCTATTCAAAAGTCTATAAATTGCCAGGTGATAACTAGACATAATTTTTCAGGTAAATCAGACCAGAAAAATGTTCCTGGACTAACCAGTGGTTAATATATAACTATTCCAAACAGTTTATTGGGGGGAATACAATGAAACGGAACGTGTTATTCTCTATTTTCTGCAGCATTTTAATGACCGGAGTCCTATTAACTGCTTCCTTTAAATATGATGATAAAATCTCTACTGCAGCAGTTACGAAGGCATCTAAACAGGTCATTACAGCCAACCAAATTGGCCTGGTGAAAAAGAATCCCAATACATATAAGGGCTATCCTATCCAGATTACGGCCCGGGTTGTAACCGCCAAGGTAGCAGGACAAAAGGGATATACTACATTTCAGGCTTTACTTGATCCCCAGGGACAAAAGGTCAATAGTATTATTTCAATTAAAGGAAGCACCGTTGTTAAGAACGGACAGAATATTAAACTGCAAGGCATTATTACCGGGCAAAAAGCTGGTGATGCCAAACTTAAATTGGTCAGAATCACTGCCTCAAAAATAGAAAAAGTCTCAGCTATAAATCCTGCGGCACCAGCCGTTACTACCATTATTCCAGTCGGAACCGCTATTCAGCAGGGAGTAGAAATATCTGTTCCTAAAATAGAACTTACCCGCGGAGAGACCCGGATATATTTAAAAATCAAGAACGGTTCGTCTTCAATGGTTATTTTTGATTACTCTAAGGCCAAGCTGATTCAGGGAGCAAAGGAATATAACCAGCAGAGTAGTAATGGAAGTGTCTTCTTACCACCTCAGGGAGACCTGTTGCCAGGCATTGAAACCCAGGGGAGTCTTGTATTTGGTCCAGCTGATTATACTTCGGGTAGTATTAAATTGTATCTTGAAAAGCAATCAAAAGGTGATTTAACTCCTATGTATATCTCGGTTTCCTGGAGTAGAGACGGGAAATCGGAAGTTTCTTGCGAGGAGGAAAAACCTCCAGCTACTACATCAGATTTGAAAACGGAAACTAAGCCGGGGTTAAAATCCATGGAAGAATTGAAGAAACAAGCTGTACCAATGGGACGTACTTTCACGACGGACGAGGAACTTGAAATAACTGTAAGTTCTATGTTACAGGGATCAAATGCAGAGGCGTTGCTTACCGGAAGATTCTCAGAGTCCTCAAATTCAGGTTCAAAACTTACAGTCATTAGCTTGAGCGTGAAGAATGTTAGCAGCAAGCAACAGTCTGTATCCATTTCACGAGACGATTTTGCACTTACCGGCAGTTCCGGTAAAATTATTAAGCCTTTGACCAATACAAAAGTTCCGACAAATCCCAGCATAAAGCCATTAGCCGATTCACTACAACAAGGGGAAGCCGTTGTAGGAGCAGTGGACTTCTATGTTCCCGAGGACGAGAATAGGCTTTACCTGATATGGGATCCTGATCATGGCGGTAAAAACCAGAAATACTTTGAGGTCCATTAAATTAAGGAATTTGTTTTAATACGACTCTTGATCTAGGGGGGAGAAAAGTTAGCCCCCCTTTTGTTTTGTAGCTGTAGTAATCTATGTTCTCTGTTCCCAATGTAATTCGCACAAAGACAGCAGGAATATACAGGAAAATATAGAAGAGTAAGCAATGTTGTATTGTTACTGAGAATTATTAATCGTTAATTTAAGGGAGAATTGTGGTCTATGCGGGAACAATTCTATTGGAAAGTACTGCTGGTTGCATTTATAATCCAGATAATATTGGCGACACATTTAATGGCGGTAACGAAATATGATAAAAGCAACCAACCAAAAGCCATAACATATGAAAATAATTCGTTGAATGCCCACCCCAATTGTAATTATATGCGGCAAAATGTTGTAGGATATGCAACAAACCTAAAATTCTCTTCGCCGGAACAAAATGATGGCATTATGACACTGTCTCGCAATTATAATTTGAAATACGAAAGATTCGATAATGCTTGGACTTGGATTTATTCGATGATGCGGATGGGGTCAGATTGTGCCAGTTTTGTTTCTCAAGCCTTGGTGGCAGGTGGGATTAAAACAAATGCTAAATGGCATTATCGCAAAATACTTAAACCGTATACTTCTAAATTGGGATTCATGGACGAAACTCCGTGTGGAAGGGATATGACACCGGTTTGGGCCAGAGCGAAAGATCAATTCGATTACTTTTCCAACAAGGATAACGGATATATCAACGGTGAAATCATAACTATAAATTCCATAGACGAAATGAGAGAAAATGTTAAGAAATACGACATTCAGCCTGGCGATTTGTTATTTTGGGAAGATGACGAAAATGGAGTTCATCACTCGACTATAATAACAGGAATATCTAAAGATGGATTTATCAAATACTCTGGTCATTGTAACGATAGGGTTAATCAGTTGATTCTAGGATTAAATGGG
>JBLMZW010000032.1:0-3591 GCA_050259035.1 Chitinophagales bacterium
TGGCCTTTGCGATGGGCTGTGGCCGGGCTATCGTTTCCACTTCTTATGCATACGCCCAGGAAGTCCTGGCCGGCGGACGGGGACTGCTGGCTAACGAACCCAACCCTGAGGAACTGGCCAGGCTGGTCAACCAGATCCTGGATGATCCTGTTCTGAAAACCGGTTTGCAGCAGCGGGCCCTGGATCTCGGTACAGAATGGTGCTGGCCCTCGGTCGGCAGACAATATACCGAGTTATTCAGGATGATCTTGGACGACCACTACATCCGGGAGGAAAACCAGGTCAATTATGCACGATTATAGACATCTGATCAGGATGACAGATGAGAACGGCATGATGCAGTTCTCGCATCTGGATGTTCCCGATACTGGCAGCGGTTATACCCTGGACGACAATGCCAGGGCCCTGATGCTTACCGCCGATAATGAGGATATGCAAGAACTGGCCGCAGTATATGCGGCTTATCTTTTCAAGGCCCAGGATAAAAACGGCAACTGGTGTAACCTGCTGGTAAATCGGACCTATTACTCAACCTATGATTCCGAGGACAGCATCGGCCGAGCCCTGCTGGCCTGCGCAACAGGTTTTAATAGTCAATCTGAAGGCATCCGCGAACTCTGTCAGGACATGTTTAAGCGCAACCTCCCGCGGGTCCTTAGCTTTAGTTCGCCCCGGGCTATCGCTTATTCTCTGTTGGCCTTGTGCAGATACCAGCTACAAGCCTGGCCTTCTTCCTACAAAACGCTGGCTGAACACCTCAGCGATGAATTGACCAAGCTTTACCGGTTAAAACACGACCGGCACTGGATGTGGTTCGAGGATTACCTTACTTACTGCAATGGCATACTCCCTCAGGCCTTGCTTGCCTTCGCCGGAGTCAGCGGGGACAAATCCGCAATGGCTATCGGTATGGAAACGTTAGCTTTCCTGAATGAGGTAATCTTTCGGGCAGGTTACCTTAATATCGTTGGCAACGAAGGCTGGTACCAGCGCGGCGGCGAGATCGCACTTTTTGACCAGCAGCCGGTCGATGCCGCTTCGATCATCAGCGTTCTCCTGGAAGCCTATCAATTGTTGGGCAATAAGCACTACCTCGACCTGGCTTTTACGGCATATGACTGGTATTACGGCAGCAACTATCACGGCTTGCTTCTATATAATGAACAAACCGGGGGGTGTTTTGACGGTCTCACCAAAGATGGCATAAACCTTAATCAGGGAGCTGAGGCTATTCTTTCGTTGCTGCTGAGTGACCTGATGATGGAAGAATATGTAGGGCAGGCAGAAATGGGACAAACCCTGGAGCATGCCTAGCCTTATCATTATTAATCTTTAGTCGTCCTAAGGAAATTCCAAATTCCCTTCTTAACTGGTATAAAAAAAGTGAAAACCAGGAAACTAAGTAACACCTTCTTTAAGGGGAGTTACGAATGGTATGGTTCAAAAAGCATGTTGTTAAGGGGAAAAGCTTTGCTTCCCGTAAAAAATCCCCAAACCCTGTCGAGCAGAATATTCCTCCAGAACAATTAGCGGAGATAATTGTGTCCGCTGATTTGGATATAAATATAGATAATTTGCATGCAGTTTTTAAACAAAATCAGGATATAATCTTTCGGAGCTTTCGTTTAGGGGCTTCCCCTGATACCCGAGCCTGTATTATATATATCGAGAACATGGTCGACAAAGCCATGTTAAACAATAACATCATAAAACCTCTCATGTTCGATAGTCTCAATAATGAAATAAGCATTCCCGGCCATAAACTCCGAAACATTATGATGGACTCAGCTTTGGCGGTTTCCAATGTAAAGGAAATCGAGAAATTGGGCGATGTAGTATCTGTTGTTTTATCGGGCGGAGTCGTCATCCTGATCGAAGGACTGCCAGAGGCTTTTGTAATTGATATAAGACTTCATCGAGAACGAAGTATTGAGCAGCCCGAGGACGAAATACTGGTCAGGGGCCCCCGGGAGGGTTTTGCCGAGACTCTTACCTCAAATATTCCCTTGATCCGCCGACACATTAAAAGCCCTAA
The DNA here is from genome assembly GCA_050259035.1 of Chitinophagales bacterium. Taxonomy (GTDB): domain Bacteria; phylum Bacillota; class Syntrophomonadia; order Syntrophomonadales; family DTU052; genus JBLMZW01. Next base: position 2,036 of record JBLMZW010000032.1, read on the forward strand.
TCTGGTATTTGATTATCTGAATCTGGGTAGGATAACCGCCACCGATATCTGTATTACCTATATCAAGGGTGTGGCTTCTCCCAGTATAGTTAACGAAGTAAAGCAACGGTTAGAGCGCATCGATATTGATGGAGTTTTGGAGTCTGGCTACCTGGAGGAGTATATTGAGGACAACCCTCGTTCACCTTTTCCCCAGGTAGTTCATACTGAGCGGCCGGATCGCCTGTCGGCTGGACTTCTGCAGGGAAGGGTAGGTATATTAACCGACGGTACTCCTTTTGCCCTGATTGTGCCGGCCGAGTTGGCTACTTTTTTAACATCTCCAGAAGACTACTATGAACGCTATTTTCTGGGAACTGCGGTTCGTTGGATAAGGATATTTTCTTTTATCATATCGCTGCTGCTTCCTTCTCTGTATATTGCCATCACCACATTCCATTCTGAGACCATACCCACGCGGCTTTTGCTCAGTATAACCGCCTATCGCCAGGGACTGCCCTTTCCAACCTTGGTGGAAGCCTTTTTGATGGAACTGACTTTCGAAATATTGCGGGAAGCCGGCATACGTTTGCCTCGTTCCATCGGACAGGCGGTAAGTATAGTCGGCGCTCTGGTCATCGGCCAGGCCGCGGTCCAGGCCGGCTTTGTCTCGCCTATGATGGTCATCATCGTTGCATTTACCGGTATTGCTTCGTTTGCCTTTCCATCTTACAACATGGGCGTTACCATCCGTTTGCTGCGGTTTCCCCTGATGCTCCTGGCTGGATTCCTGGGTTTGTTTGGAGTAATGATCGGGTTAATATTTATCAATATCCACATGGCCAGTCTGCGCTCTTTTGGAGTACCCTACACATCATCCATTGCTCCGCTGCATTTTTCGGATCTCAAAGATGTACTATACAGGGCTCCCTGGTGGGCTATGGATAAACGCCCCGTCGAAACAAGTAAAGCCAATATTAGGCGTCAAGCTCCCGGCCTTAAACCATCCCCTCCGTCGTCTGAAACAAATGGGGGAGGGTAATCAAATGGCTCGTCGTATATTGATAATCCTCCTATTTGTCCTAAACATTCTGGCGATGTCGGGGTGCTGGGATCGAACTGAGCTGGAAGACCTGGGGGTGGTAAACGCAGTGGGAATAGAGCATGGAAGCAAAGAAAGAATCCGGACCGTCGTCCAAACCCTGAATACCGCCGCCCAATCCAAAACTACCGGCGGCCGGGGGGTGGAATTTGAAAAGGGCTATCGCAATTCTGTAATCGAGGATACTACTTTTGCCGGCACCATAAATAGAATGACTGTATTGACTGCCACCAAACGCAACTTTTCTCACAATACTCTGTTTATTATATCTGAAGATTTTGCCCGGAAAGAAGGGGTACGGGATCTCCTGGATTTTTTGGAACGTGACCCGCAGATCCGGCTGGATGCCTGGATCATTATAGGGAGAGGTAGTCTGGTGAACATGTTGGATGTACCGGGCAGGATAAGCGGTTCACCGGGACAACGAATCAATGATATTATCAAATTTCATAATGAATCTTTCTCCTATGCTCCC
>JBLMZW010000033.1:0-27712 GCA_050259035.1 Chitinophagales bacterium
ACGCCGTTTTTTTTTTTGTCTTTCTCCCCGTTGGGGTATTTATATTTTTTTTAAAAAAATTTATATTCTTTTTAAAAATTACGTAAAACACGACACTAGTTGTCGAATTATACCAGGCTAATGAAGAAGTATTTTCTGCAGGAATATTACGTATCCGAATAATACAACAATATGATAGTATAACTATATAAATATGTCTGGGGGGATACGGGATGAAGACCAAAATCACAGAATTGTTTGGAATAAAATACCCAATTATTTGTGGCGGTATGCTGTGGTTATGTAAACCCGAGTTATGTGCGGCAATATCGAATGCAGGAGCTTTGGGTAACATTACTGCAGGTAATTATGATACCGGTGAGGAGCTGCGGGCAGCTATACGGAAAACCCGGGAATTGACTGATAAACCCTTCGGAATCAATATTACCCTCCTCCCGTCCTTCCGAATTACTTCTGAAACCTATGATGATTACTTCAGGATTTGCTGTGAGGAAAGGGTAGCTGCTATTGAAGTCTCAGGTTCCCCTGCCAGTAAGTATATCAATATGGTACACGAAGCTGGGGTTAAGATAATGCATAAGGTGGGAGCGGTCAGACATGCGCGCAACATTGAAAAACTAGGCTATGACGCTATTCTGGCAGCCGGAATCGAAGAAGGGGGGCACCCTTTAAGCGATGATGTTACTACCATGGTTCTTACTCCTCGAATAGTTGAATCCGTGAGCATTCCAGTTATTACTACCGGTGGCATAGCTGATGGCAGAGGCCTGGCGGCTGCCCTGGCGTTGGGCGCGGAAGGAGTAATGATGGCCACGAGGTTCATAGCTACACATGAATGCCAAACCCATCCCAATATTAAACAGGAATTAGTCAAGAGACAAGAGAACGATACTACCTTAATCTGCAAGAGTGTACACTTGCAGGGGAGAGCATTAAAGAATGATTTGGTGACCCGGGTATTGGAGATTGAGGAGCGGGGAGGGGGATTCGACGAACTTATGCCTTTACTCTCCGGTCAAAAAGTTAAGGAGGCATGGAATACAGGGGATATTAATAATGCAGCTTTTATGGTAGGACAATCAATTGGGATGATAAATAAAATTATTACTTGTCAGCAATTGTGTGACCAAATGGTCCAGGAAGCTGAGGTTATTTTACGGGAAAACTTGAAGAAATTTTTGACCTAGGGTTTTCTCCTATAACAACGGACATAAAAATTTATTAGTTGGTGGGTTAGAAAATGAGCGGCATGTTACGAGGTAGAGGAAACAGGCGAAATTTAAAAATCCGTTCCGCTATCAAGAAGGCTGCGGAAAAAACAATACTTGAGAAAGGTTATTCCAAAACCAGTATTAAAGACATCATGTCTGAAACTGGCCTGGGTTATGCTACTTTTTATAATCATTACAAAAGCAAAAACGATGTAGTTATGGAAATCGTTGCTGAGAACATCGAGATGGCACGCCAGGCGGTAAAGTTTGCCCCCCCCGAAGAAGACAATTTGTTAGTGCGTTGCTATATAAGTCTTTATAGTCTAATGGAAATCTTCTATAACAGCAAACAGATGTGGAAGATTGTTCGCGCCGGGATGAAATATGACAAGGAATTGGAAAGAATTTGGAACGATGCCAATGCCAATTTTTTCGAATCCATGAAGGAGGAAATTACCTGGTCTTTAAAATGGGGCCTCTGCCATGAAGGGTTGGCTTTAAATGTCTCTTTGGTATTCCTTTGGGGCAGTTTCGCATCTATCAGAGATTATATTCTGGATAATGATATGACTACAGAAGACTTGGAACAAATAGGGCTTGAATACAGTTATATGTGGGCTCATTCGTTGTTTAAAACTGATACCATTCCGGCAAACACAATGGTTCATTTAAAACGAGGCAAGGAGACCAAAATTGTTGAGGTGAACAGTGTTGTCCGGGAAAGCTGCCGGCGTTCACGCAGAGAGGATAGTAACCGGGTTTCAAAAGGTTAATTAGCATCTATGATGAGGAAGGGGAGTGGGGAGTTGAGTTATCAGAATTTCATTTTAACCAGGGAAGAGAACGTTGCGATTCTTACCTTAAACCGGCCCGATAAATTTAATACCTATGGTGTTGGTGTTTGGATGGAACTGGAACAGGCATTCCTGGAACTGGAAGACATTGATGGTCTGGGAGCGGTAGTATATAATGCCGCGGGAGAGCATTTTTCCGCAGGAATTGACTTAGCTGAGTTAAACCAGGTTAATTCCCAATTCATTCAAAAAAAACTGGCCTGGCTGCAATCGGTATACACCCGCATCGAAGACTTCCCGGTTCCTGTCATAGCGGCCGCACAGGGTATGTGTTATGGTTCGGGCACCGAACTTATTCTGGCCTGTGATATTAGAATTGCGGCCAATAATGTTAGAATAGCGATTCCAGAGGTCAGGTTTGGCTTGTCTCCTGACATGGGAGGGACGACCAGGCTACCAAGATTGGTTGGCCCGGGACAGGCCAAACGGTTAATCATCGCCTGCGAGGAAGTTGGGGCTGAAGAAGCATGCCAAATGGGTCTGGTAGATTTAGTTGTAGAACCAGATAATCTGCTGGAGCGGGCTAAAAAAATGGCCAGAAGAATCGCAGCTCAGCCTCCTATTGCTGTGCGGATGGCGAAAAAGGGGATCAATTTAGCTGTGGAGAGCAGCCGTATGGCGGGTTTGTTGTTTGAACAGGCTCAGTCTACTTTTTGTTGTGGCACAGAGGATCAGAAAGAGGCTATCAGTTCATTCTTTGAAAAGAGGAGACCCGTGTTTAAAGGTAAATAGACAGAGCCCGGCTGAGAGGCCGGGCTTTTTTATACCGTAGAGAAAAAATATTTTATCCGGGTATAATAAATGTAAATAATTAGTATCTGGGGTGATAACATGAACGGAGAGGTGTACCGGGAATACAGGCAAGGTGGAGGAAATTTTAGTGCTGTTTCCGTAACCATATTTTTATTATTGGCAGTAGTGGGATGGTATTTTTGGAGTATCAACCGAAGCTTTGTTTTCCTGCTGGTATGGGTTATGGTCTCCGGGTTAGTAGCTTGGGCCGTGAAAGTAGCTGACCAATGGCAGAGGGTAGTGGTTTTGCGTCTGGGCAAATTTATCAAGCTATCTGGACCAGGATTATTTTTTATTATACCTATTATAGATGAAGCAGCTATTTGGATAGATATGAGGATAAGGACCACCTTTTTTACCGCGGAAAAGACCCTAACCAAGGATAATGTGCCGGTAAATGTAGACGCAGTTATGTTCTGGGTAGTCAATGATCCCATTAAAGCAGCTTTAGAGGTCGAAGATTATGAGAAAGCAGTAACCTGGGCAGCTCAAACCGCTTTGCGTGATATTATCGGAAAAACAGAACTGTATGAAATGTTGGTTGGGCGTGAAAAACTTGACGAGGATCTTAAGCGGCTTATTGACCAGAGAACAGAGCCCTGGGGAGTATCGGTTCATTCTGTTGAAATTAGAGACGTCATGATTCCCATTGAACTACAAGACGCTATGTCTCGGGAAGCGCAGGCGGAAAGGGAGAGAAGAGCCCGAATAATTCTGGGTACGGCTGAACTGGAGATTGCAGAGAAGTTTAGCGAGGCTTCTCGTATGTACCAGCAGAATCCTGTAGCTTTTAACCTGCGGGCAATGAATATTTTGTACGAAGGGATAAAAGAAAGAGGTGCTCTGGTTGTGGTTCCTACCGATATGGTTAATTCGCTGAATGCAGGTTCTGTCCTGGGCTATGTTGCCGGGGTTGCAGGCGAAGTTAAAAAATAGCTTAAGTCCTTTTTAGCTTTAGAACTGTTATAATTGGTTACCAATTCGTCCACAGTTACGAAGCGGTAACCTTTTTTCTGCAGAGCTTCTATCAACAAAGGCATTGCCTTAACCGTATTACTACGATCCAGGTGCCCATCATGGGCCAGTACTATACTTCCTGGCTGACATTTCCTAACCACCCTCCGGACCATGGCTTCCGGGGTTTTCGCCTTGTGGTTCTCCAGGCAAACTGTCCAAAGTATAGTTCTATACCCGTAGATATCTGATATTTTAAGGATATTAGCGTTGAAAAGTTTACGCGGGGGCCTAAAATATTGTGGTTTGCGAACTACTATGTGTTCTATCGCTTCCTGGCACCATAGCATTTCTTCATTTATTGTCAAATCTGTATCTTTGATTAAGTCAGGGTGGGTAAAGGTATGGTTTTCTATTTCATGACCTTCGGCCACAGCCCGTTGAACCAGGTCGGGATAAAGAAGGGCGTCTTCTCCAACTACGAAAAAAGTTGCTTTAACGTGATACTTATTAAGAGTATCCAAGATAGAAGGGGTAAAACGCGGGTCGGGTCCGTCATCAAAGGTTAAAGCCACTACCTTTTCTTTGGTGTAGGAATGAGTAATAATATCTTGATTATAATTTACCGAAAACACTAAATACGCCTTGCTAAAATCACTGTCCTGAGGGAAGAAGCTGGGGGGTACTATTAGACTCAGAATTCCCAGTACTAACAGGATAATTACTCCGAGAAAATATACCTTCCTCCACATTAATATTTGCCTCCTAATTAATAGCCCTTATTATGTACTTATGAGCAAAATTACTGTTAATAGCAAGCTTACGGAAATTGGGTTATAATTATTCCTCCAGGCAAACGAAAAAGGGATCCGGCATAACCGAATCCCTTTCCCCGATGAAATTGTTAAATTTTTTCCCCTAACCCCTCCTTAATTTTTTCTATAATTGATTCCAATTTGGCGGATGTATTAGAAGAATCATCTTTAGTTGCTGCAGCTTCGGGGCTGATATAATACACTGTGGCAAGAATGTTTCGTTCGATTCGGGCCTGGCTGTCGCGCAACTGTTCCCATTGCAGTTGAGTTTCGAAAAGATTCATACATTCCTGCAAAGTCGCGGCACGGCCCGATTCCAGAAAGTGCCGGAAACTTCTCAAAGCGTTAAGGTTTAAATAGTATTGGTGAATATCCAGGCTTCTTAAAACTTCGTTATATATTTTCAAAATACGGTTGCCTTTTTTAATTTTTAATTTTGATTTCTTAATATCCTCAATGCTCCAGTTGATTAAATGATTCTTTTCTGTTTCCCATTCTTTCAAGGCCTTTTTATAACGATCGCACGATTTCTCATATTCCCGGTATTTAATATAATAGATCTTTAAATTGTGGTTATATTGTTCGCAAGCAGCAGAATAGCTATTAAGCTTCTCTCTGTTGCGATTTAAGATGGCCTTTATAGTAAAGTTTTTCTTTTGCGGCTTATCTGGTTTATCTTCCGGTTTACTCGGTTCAGCTAGAACCATATAAGGGGCGTTTAAAAATTTTTCTCTTTCCATGATAAGGTGATTTTGAAATTCGACCTGGCGATTGATCTGATTAGATACATCCAGGGCGGTAATACAGATGTCAAGATCATAAAGCAATTCTTCTCTGGATTTTTTTGATGAAGGTTTGCATTTCAGCGTGGCATAGTATTTCGCTATAAGGTCGTCAATACAAGGAGTACAAGCCAACTCCTCGAGTTGATGAATATCCTCACTGTTGATAGTTTCTTCTGGTGGATTATCCTTGCTAAAAAAGAAACGGGTATTGGTCTTGGTATAATAGGCAGGACCCGCACAGTTCAAGTTGGGGTTTTCCGCTAAGTTTTCCAGGTCATCTTCCATTTCCAGAATTTTATCAATAAAAAGCAGCCATTTAGGTATGTTTTCATTATAATTTTCAGGATCCGCAAACTGCCTTTTCAATTCATGATAAAGTTCCAGATTAAGATTGATAATGCCATGATGGAAGTATTCCATAACTATATCGGGTGAAAATTCCAGGAAAACAGAAAAATCCAGGTTATTATACCCTTCTTTATTCAAAAATGTACGAAACAAGCTTCTTCCTCCCTACCTGAAATTAAATTCCCAAATCATACTAATAAATTCTACTATTTACAAATATTTCCTCCCAGTAAACAAAAGAAAATATCGTGTAATTCTATGAATTCCCGGCAAGAATTGCGCGCAAAGTCGATTCATGTGTAAAAAATAAATGTTATAATCAGAGTCTTATTTCCCGGTCGAAAAAACAAATATATTAAGTTACCGCAATTTTCACGATAAAATAAATTAGGGGTTGTAAATGCGGGAATCCAAGGGAAGGTATTTTTTATCATGAATGAGAAGGAAAACAAGTCCCGATTAGGAATGTACCTGATAGTATGGCTTTTAATAGTCTTAAACCTGTTCCTCCTGCTAAGACTTATGAAATTATCATTGCCGCTGATAATTATTATATTGTTGGTTGTAACTGCGCTTGGATTCCTATTCCTGATGTTTAAGGATAACAATAGAGGGATTAGAAAAGGTTCTTCCCGGATGGCTGCTGTTGCTCATGAATCAGTTAACTTGGTAAAGCCCATGTGCAATAATGTTTTTAACAACCGTCTGGAGGCAATTGGTTATCCGGTAATTACAGCAGCCCAGAATCGGCTTGAAGAAGGAATGAACCTTCTTTGGAGAAGTGGCGAAGAGTTAAGGGATAATTTAACTTCAGTGTTTAACCGGGCTAAGAGTGGGTTGCTGGTAGTATTACACAATTACCGCCACGAAGACGTAGGGCAACAACTGAACAATCTTGATTTACGTTTACAATCATTAATTGATCAATTGGGCGAAGTTGATCGGTTTAGGGAAAGAGATCAGGAAGAACTGCTATCTATAGTGGAACGGGTTACAAAGGACATGCAATTAAGATTTGCCCGAGAGAAGGATTTAATTTTTGATTTTATGGAGAATGTTCTGACAGCTCAATTGGAAGAGGAAAACGCTGCTAGTGCGGAAAGTCTAAATCCTGATCTGGACAAGTTAACCCAACAGTTCCAAGTGATTATGGATAAGTCTATTGAAAATCGTATAGACGTGTTAGAGGGGGAGATTGCACGAAAATTCGAAGATTTCTCCGCCAAAATTACTGGTCAGATTCAAAACTTTGCTTTGGGTCTTTTAAACAGTATTAATCAAGTAATTGACATGATAGAACGGTGTATGGCTGAACATCGGAACAACCCGGAATTGGTCTCTGATTTAGCTCAAAACATAAGCATTCTGGAACAAGGCCGGGAAGAAACCAATAAATTACTACTTTCCCTGGCCTGGCAGGATTTAATGGTGGATAGGTGCTGGCAGGAAATATTGGATGCAATGAAGACTAACGAACCACCAATATTGGCCGGACTTAATCCGGAGATCAAAGCTAAAATTAACGAGGTTTTAGAAAAACAGATAACCGGCCTAAACGAAATGATAAAGGACACCTTATATCAGGGGGCAATTGATAAGATAATAATAGCTGAATTCCTGCAATTATTGTATGAAGAAGGGGAATTACCTCCTTCAATCCCGGATGGAACGTTTGTTTTATTTGAATACGTTGCGGCATTAGAAGAGATGGCACAAAGGATTATAATGCTGCCTATGAACCGGCTAAAGCAAGCAGTCTTCTTAAAGGAAGAGGTAAAGGCTGGTGCATTTAACTATGTGTTTCAATCCATGGTAGACAGCCTCACGACTAGAAATCCGGGCTTTGAAAGCTACCTGAAAGATTCTTATCCACGCCAGTTTTTGGCCTTTTTACATAGTACTTATCTGCGCCCACGCCCCACTAGTTGTGGAAACGCTGCCTGGATGATCTTTCTATTATTAATCGATGATGCTCAGAGTAACCGTAATACCGATCCAGCAGTAGTGTATCTTACAGCTCTGTTGCTGGCAGCCCATAATATTCGTAATCGATATATTCATCCCACCCGGGGCAGCCAGTATGTCAAGCTGGAAGACAAAAAACGGCTGGATGAAATTCGTACCATTACGTTGCAGGGTTTTGACCTTTTGGGCAGGGTTCGCCAGAGCCCAGCTGAAGATCAGCCTGCCTGACAGCACTAATGAAATCTCCTACTTTTGATGGGTCTTTGCCCCCTCCCGGATATTCGACTCCACTAGATACGTCCACCGCCATAGGCCGTATTTGACGAATAACCTCTGAAACATTAAAGTTGTTTAATCCTCCTGCAATTATCACATTCCCAATACTTGAGATACCTCTTAGCCAATCCCAGTTAAAAGTACAGCCGCAACCACCATAAGCCGCAGCGTAATAGGTATCAAAAAGCAGGGCCCAAACCGGCCACGCGTTTATCTGCTCATAACATACTGGCCCACGGGGGCGGAAGGTCTTGATTACGGGACAGGGTACTTCCATAGCATATTCAATTGTCTCACTGCCATGGAGCTGAACAAGATCTAACCGGCAATCATGTATTATGTCAATAAGGGACAGCAAGGGCTCGTCAACAAATACTCCTATCCGCTTGATATCAAGGGAACTATCCAGATTGATACGAGATGCTTCCTCTGGTGTTAATTGCCTGGGGCTGGGGGCAAAAACTTCACCCACAGCCCATGCCCCCGCATTTTGGGCGACTAGCGCTTCATCCAGGGTTTTAATTCCGCATATTTTTATTAGGGTCATATTTATTCCCCGTTAAATAGATTGGCAAGCTGTCTGGTCTGGCAGGCAATATCAGCAGAAGTGACCAGGGCTTCACCCACCAGAATGGCTTGAAACCCACAATTTTTTAGAATCATTAGATCTTCGGTTTTACTTATTCCACTTTCACTAATTGCCAACCGGTTTGAAGGAATTAAAGGGCCCAGGTCTATGCTGGTTCTTAAATCTACCGTAAAATCCTTAAGGTTACGGTTATTTACCCCAATCACCCGGGCAGGCGTATCCAATGCCTTCTTGAGGTCAACTTTATCGTGAATCTCTACTAGTGGTTCCAAACCTAAATCAAAGCATTTTCCGACCAGGTAAAGGAGTTCGGGGTATTCCAGAACAGTGGCAATGAGAAGAACCGCGCTGGCCCCAAGTTGTCTGGTCTGAATCAATTGAATTTCGTCTATAATAAAATCTTTACGCAGTATGGGCAATTGCACTTTACTGCAAATTTCCGGAATAAAAAGGTTATTCCCCTTGAAAAAGTTTTTATCAGTAATGACTGACAAAGCCGCGGCACCATTGGCCGCATATATTTCTGCCAGAGTATATGGGTCATAGTTATTTAAGAAATCCCCTTTACTCGGGGAAGCCTTTTTTATTTCGGCAATTAAGGCCAGTTGGTTGGCACCGGAGGTCAAGCTGTCGATAAAGGATGGTACGGCACCGGCTTCCCAATGCTCATGGGGGTTTAATTCCTTACGCAGTTCTTTTATTTCCTGTTGTTTAACTCTTAATATCTCATTCAGCACAACGTTACTCCATCCCGGCTGTAACTGATCATATTACGCAAGGTATTAAGGGCCTTCCCGGAATCAATATTCTCCCCTGCTAATGCCAGTCCATCAGCGATTCCAGCCGTCTTGCCGGCAGTAACCAAAGCAGCCGCGGAATTCAAAAGTACGGCTTCACGACACGCCCCTGGCTGCCCCTCTAAAACCTGCATAATAATTCGGGCGTTAACCTCGGTGTTTGCTCCATGAATTTGATCCAGTGGCCCTGGTGTAATCCCATAATCCAACGGGTTAATATAGTAGGTGTTAATTTCCTGCGCGTTAACGTCATAAACCAGAGTTTGACCTACCGGGCTTATTTCATCCATACCATTGGCCGCGTGAACCACCAGGGCCCGTTTGCGCCCCAGTTTAGCCAGGGCCCGCGCAATTGTACCCTGGATATTTTGATCCGCTACTCCCATAACCTGATAGGTAAGGGGAAAGGGGTTGATCAATGGCCCTAGAAAATTAAAAATTGTAGCAATACCCATACTCTTCCGTAATGAAGAAACCTGCTTCATGATGGGATGATAATAGGGAGCAAACAGAAAAGTGATCCCCACCTTTTCCAGAAGACTTAGAGCCTCGTCAGGTTTTAGATCAATCCTGACTCCCAGGGTTTCCAAAACGTCAGCACTGCCTACCCGGCTAGTAACCGCCCGGTTTCCGTGTTTGGCCACCGGCACTCCACAGGCCGCCACCACCAATGCCGTAGCAGTTGAAATATTAAACGTTGAATGACCATCCCCACCGGTACCGCAGGTATCAATCAACTCTAAATCAGTTTTAACGGTAAGAGTATGCTCTTGCAGGGCTTGAACGAAACCGAATAACTCCTCCTCGTTTTCTCTCCTTACCCGCATCGCGGTTAAGAAGGCGGATGCCTGAACATCGCTGATACTATCCCTTAATAACATATTGGCTACCTGATAAGCCTCTTGGGCAGATAGTGTTCCACCACCTACCACCTGATGTAAGAACTGTTCAAACACTCTTCTCATCTCCTCTCAACTCATCTAAAACTCAATTCTGTGCCCTACCCATTGCACATCCTGCCAAACAGCCACTATTGCACCAAAATAATTTCGGCTTTTTTGTTTCGGTTCCAGTTTTCTGAGATTTGGAGAAAATTCATTATTAGCCTCTTGCCTGCTTTGGTCATAATACTCTCAGGGTGAAATTGGACCCCTTCAGTCGGATAACTACGATGACGGATGCCCATGATTTCTCCAGCCTCACTGCGAGCGCTTATCTGCAAACAGGAGGGCAGGGTGTTTTCCGTTACTATCAGAGAATGATACCGCGCGGCGGAAAAAGGGTTCTCCACTCCCTGATAAATACCAAGGCCATCGTGATGAATAGGGGATACTTTACCATGCATCATGCGGTAGTTTATAACCACCTCCCCTCCGAAAGCATTGGCAATAGCTTGATGTCCCAGGCACACACCCAGGATCGGTATATCCCGATAAAAATGTTTAATTACGGCTAAGGATATACCCGCTTCCTGCGGGGTTGAGGGCCCGGGTGATATGATTATCGCCGATGGTTTTAAGGCTTCAATTTCAGACAACTGCAAACGGTCATTCAAGCTTACTAATACTTCCTGACCAGATTCCTCAATATATTGAACCAGGTTATATGTGAAAGAGTCATAATTATCGATGACCAAAATCAAATCTTTCCCTCCGCATCTAGAATAGCGATCATCAAGGCCTTAGCCTTATTAACGGTTTCCTGCTCCTCTAATTCAGGATCGCTGTCGGCAACAATTCCCGCTCCACTTTGTACGTAAAAATAGCCGTCTAAGCAGGTAACGGCCCGAATAGTAATGCAGGCATCCAAATCACCGTTAAAACCTAAATACCCGATTCCCCCTCCATAAGGTCCCCTTGAATCCTCTTCCAGATTGTAAATTATCTCCATAGCCTTGCGCTTGGGAGCACCGGTCAGGGTACCGGCTGGAAAACAAGACAAAAAAGCTTGTAAAGAACTTACCGATGGTTTCAAGTCGCCGTCCACAGTAGAAACCAGATGAACCACATGAGAGCAGGATTCTATTATCATAAATTCTCTCACTTTTACCGTACCTGCCCGGCAAACTCTTCCGACGTCGTTTCGGCCCAGATCAACCAGCATAAGGTGCTCGGCGCGTTCTTTATCGTCTGACAAGAGTTCCCGTTTAAGCTCTGCATCCTTAGTCGGGCTGCCGGTAATCTTCCGGGTTCCGGCTATAGGACGAGTAGTTACTCGCCTATTTATCACTCTGGCCAGCATTTCCGGTGAAGACCCAAACAAGGCAAGATTTCCAGTATCCAAAAAAAACATGTAGGGGGAAGGATTTACCTCGCGCAAAGAAAGATACACTTTCCAGGGCGGTACTTTAGCTAATCGCTTCCATCGCCGGGAAAGAACTACCTGAAAAATATCGCCTACCCTTATATGATCTTTTGCCGTTTTTACCATGGAATGATAACAGGCCGGGGGAATGTTTACCTCGAATTCTCCCTCCGGCTGGGCAACCGGCTTTTTAGCGAAGTTGGGGCGGTGGTTGCATTGGCTGGCCAGGTCCATTATGCCTGCAATATCATGACAGGCAACTCCATAATTCTCGGTAGTCGCCTGTTCTTTTTCAATCCAGATAAGGACACGTAGTATCTTTGAAAAACGATCATAGACAATAACCATACGGGGGACAAAGAAAAACTGGGTAGGATTGTCTTTATGCCGGGATTCCAGGTTGTGAATCTCTGGGCCCAAATCATAGTTCCAGAAGCCCATTAAACCGCCATAGAAAGGAATAAGGTCCAGGGGAGGAACCTTATGTTGACTCAGAAACTGATTTAAAGGGTCGACCGAGCTGGTATATCCTTTTACCGGGAAGCTGATTGTATGAAAAGCCTGACAGCCTATTATCGAATAACGTCCGTTTTCTGACCCGGCAAGACTTTCTAACAGACAGGAAGGAGGGTTGGGGTTAAGCTTTTCGTAAAGGACCGTAATATCCAACTCATCATAAGTACGTTCGGAATAGATTGGAACGAAATCGTACTTAGCAGCCATCTCCAGGAAAGTTAACATCTCCGGCAAAAAGGTAGATGACATAGGCAAATTAAAACCAGCATCTGGAATGCTGGTATAGGCAGAATCTCTTCCACTCATCTCAGCTTTCTCTCCTCATCTCAAACTCATCTAAACTAATCTCACCTAATTAAGTTGTAAAGCAAAAATTATTCAGTAAAGTTAGTGTATAGGCTGCAAACCTGTCCTGTCAAATGATTTTTTCACATTGATAGGCTAAACCAATATAATGTGAACATAAGTCAAAAAAACAAATCGTAAAGTAAATATCAAATTAATCCCCGAGAGGGTGAGAAAGTTGAGACAGAATTTATCAGTGGCAACTTATAATATAAGACACGCTGAGGGAATTGATGGCCAGGTAGATCTTAACCGAATCGCGGAGGTTATCCAGAATCTGGACGTTGATATCATTGGCCTGCAAGAGGTAGACGATGGTTGGAAACGCAGCGGCAGGGTGAATCAGGCCAGCTACCTGGGAAGAAAATTGAACATGCACAGTGTGTTCGGGCCTGCTATTAAAAGGGGAAGGGCCCAGTTTGGCAATGCAATTCTTAGCCGATACCCCATTCGTAGTTGGGATGCTATCCTTATGCCCAGCGATCGTGAAACACGAGGAATATTACGGGCCATAATTGATTTTGGCGGGGTGTCTGTTCAGTTTTTGACTACTCATTTGGGACTGAGTAAAGTTGAAAGAATAAAACATCTTAACGAAATTCTGCTTCCTGCATTGGTTTCCCCCGGGCCCCTAATTCTATGCGGGGATTTTAATTGCACCCCTGATCAACCGGAGATTACACTCTTAAAACAAGTTCTGAACGACACCTGCCCGGCGGATAATAACTATACCTTTTCTTCTAACAATCTTCGTGAAAAGATTGACTATGTGATGTGTTCTTTCGATATTCAAACAGTTGAGGCCAGCGTTTATAATTCATTGGCCTCTGATCATTGCCCACTCAAGGTAATTCTTAACTTTTAAACTTTCCAATCAGATGATTTTAATATTTCAACACTGAAATGCACTGGTCAAAGGCCTTTAAGGCTTCAACTGTTTTCTGATCATATATCCCGGTTGCTGGAATACAATTTACAACTTGAAAATATTTCAGAGCCCAAACCGTCTTGCTCCCAAACCGTCCGTCAGCGGCGATGGGAAGCCCTAAGGCTTTTAAACGCCATTGTAAATACACCACATCCTGCCCGGCAATACCTGCTTTAAGCTCTCTTTTAGGAAGAGGCGGGGGTGAAGGCAGACTGGAATCTACAATCCTCACCGATGTTCCGGGAGGCACCATGGGATAGAGTTCCTCAACACATTGATTAAACATTCGAATACAGCCGTGGGAAGCATAAGAACCAATTGAACCGGGATTATTAGTTCCATGAACGCCGAATATTCCCCAGGGAACGTTTAAACCCATCCAGCGGGTCCCGAACCCTGAACCCCAGGCAACTCCTTTATGAATAACCTGCCAATCCCCCAAAGGGGTTGGTGTAGAGTAAGTGCCAACAGCCACGCGATATTGCTTGTGGAATCTTTGGCCAACCCTAACTGTCAGGGTTCTTGTTCCCCGGTCAATAATTATTGATACATCCGAACTTGGGTCGACATCCTCCAACCTTTGTTCGGCTAAAGCCTGGTAAAGTTCACACCAATCATCCTGGTTAAAAACACCGGTCGGTTTCATTCCTCGTAAAATCTGAAAAACCTTGACGGCTTCCTGGGTTCCTTGACCGTAAGACCCGTCAACTGTACCAGGGTTCAAACCCAGGAGGATAAGTTGTTCCTGCAATACAGTTATCATGGGCCCGATATTAGACTTTGATTCCATAGATATCTCAGGCAACGAAGAACCCGCACAGGAACATAATAAATCATATTCTTTGGTAGGTTCTGCCGCTATTGCTGATAAGGGAAAGAAAGTAGTACTAACCAACACAATTAGTCCGATTACCAGTTTGCGCAATGTAACAAGCAACCTCCTTTTAGACGCATGTCAATGTTTATTTTGTGATGGTTATGAATTATTGATGCAAGAGTTTTAAAAACTTCAATGAGACTTAGGCATGAAAACTCTTCGTTCAGACTAAACAATAATACAGCTAATAATATTGCTCATATTTGTCTGCAGGACTATTAACCAAGTATGTAGAAGTTAGCCATATATGGTAATCACGACCTGGGAACATTGGGAGGGGGGCGAAAAAAGTGATAAGGGAAACCGGGGATTATAGGAAGATACTCGACCGGATAACGCTGCCGGTGGTTGCCGTATCGAGAGACTGGACGGCAATCTATTGCAATGAAGCCTATGCGACTCTAATTGGCAGAACGATATCGGATATCGAAGAACATAATCTCTTAGAAGTTGTTCCGGGGCTGATTAACAGCCCACTTTATCATACCTATCTTGATGTTATGACCAATCACTCGGAGAAAATCGTTGAGGCTGAATTGGGCAAAAACCAGGTGCGGGAACGAGTGGGTTCAATTCCTGATGGTATTGTAGCAATAACCGAAGAAGTCGTTGATCTAGATCCAAGAACCAAAACCCCTAAAGTTAGAGGTTCCGGTTACCGGGATATTTTAAATGCTATCAACGATGCCATTTTTATTTGTGATACCCGAACCGGAGAAATAAAAGATTGCAATGAAATAGCTTCCGAGATGTTCGGTTATGACCGGAATGAAAGCCTGGGGTTGAATATAGGCGACCTGAGTGCGGGAGAACCCCCTTATACAGCGGACAATGTATTAAAATGGCTGACCAGGGTTGCTGGCGAAAGCCCACAACTGGTTGAGTGGAAGACCAGGGACAAAAACGGCCGGTCGTTTTGGATAGAATTAAGGACTCGCCCCGTTGTTTTCAATCAGCAGGATTGCATTCTAGCAGTGATGAGAGATATAAGCGAGCGTAAACAGAATCAGAAGCAGATGAGGGAAACTGCAGAAAGATATCACGAACTATACGATTATTCCAGCGAATTGATTTACAGCCATGATTTAAATGGAAACTTCATCTCAATTAATGATGCGGTAGAAAAAGTTACCGGGTTTTGGCGAGAAGAACTGCTGCGCATGAACATCGAACAGCTGGTGGCTCCAGAGTATCTTGATATGGCTCGAGACTATCTTGAGTTTGGACGCAGTTTAGCCAAAAGGGGACGGGGAAAGGATAAGGTTGCTGAATACGAATTAGTTATTAAAACCAAGCACGGGAATCGGGTAATGTTCGATGTCAACACCTGGATAATCTATAAGGCTGGAGAAGCAGTAAGAATACAGGGTATGGCCCATGATATCACCCGGTACCAATTAGAAATTAATGAACTTAAAGAAAAGTGCCATCGGCTGGAAAAAATCATTGATTATCTGCCTGATCCTATCATGGCTATTAACGTTGAAGGAAAGGTAATGGTTTGGAACCGGGCTATGGAGGAGTTAACCGGGGTATTAAAAGAAGCCATTCTTGGTCACGGTGACTATGAGTATGCAGTTCCGTTCTACGGGATAAAAAGGCCAATACTGGTTGATTTAGTTGCCCGGCCGGATGAGGTAGAAAAATATTACACGGTAAGCGAAAAAGATAATTACGTACTTATTGGAGAAACCGAAGCCCCCTGCCTTAGGGGCATCGGAAATTACCTATGGGGGAAAGCCACTCCGGTATACGCCCGTGACGGAACATTACTGGGAGCCATAGAATCCATACGAGATTTTACAGAATATAAAAGAAAGGAAGAACAACTGGAGGCCTTAATAGTAAAGCTTGAAAAAGAGACCATCAGATTAAGAAACCTTTTAGAAAACAATTTTCAAGATTAATATTTAAACAAAAAGCCCGCCGTTTCGGCGGGCTTTAATGATCACGGAATATAGTTAAGACGGCGTGCCTCAGATCGGAGCCAGTCACGAAAATCGGGGTGGGCGATTTTGATCATTTCCTCCACCCGGGTTCTAACATTCTGGCCCTTCAGATTCGCTACCCCATATTCAGTAACCAGGTACTGGACTTCGGTCCTGGATGTGGTTATAAAGAAACCCGGAGAGATAACCGGAGTGATCTTGGATTTCAGGTTCCCTTCCTTATCCCGGTAAGTAGAATAAAGACTCAGGAACGACTTGCCTCCCTTGGAACGCCAGCATCCCTGAACGAAATCAAGCTGTCCGCCGGTCCCTGAATACTGAATCGATCCAATTGATTCCGATGCGCATTGTCCGGTCAGGTCCGCTTCTATTGTCCCATTGATGGAAATCATATTATCATTTTTAGCAATGGTTACCGGATCGTTTACAAAACGAGTTGAATGCATTTCTACCAGCGGGTTGTCGTCGATAAAATCGTAAAGTTTCTTGGATCCCAAGGCAAAGGAACCAACCCACTTATAAGGCATAAAAGTCTTTTTGGCTGATGTAATAACCCCGGCATTATACAAGTCTACCATGGTATCGCAAAGCATTTCCGAATGAACACTTAAATCCTTCTTATCCATTAAAAAATTACCCAGAGCATTAGGCATACCACCGATACCCAACTGAATACATGAACCGTCGTCGATCATATCGGCGATGTAACGGCCAATCATTTTATCTTCTTCTGTTACTGGAATTTCAGGCAATTCAAGCAGTGGGGCGTTATTTTCGACTACGGCACTGACCTCACTTATGTGAAGATGATTGCTGCCAAAAGTTCGGGGCATATTCTCATTCACTTCAACTATGATTCCCCGGGGATTAGCTACCTTAGCACTTTCCCATCCCCAATCCACATTACATCCGGTGCTGAAAAATCCGTGCTTATCCATAGGGGATACAACCATACACATGACATCTGCACTTCTACATTTGGAGACCATATCAACGGTTTCACCCAACCGGCAGGGAGAGTAAGAAAAATATCCCTGCTGTACCCCGTATCTGGTGGCGGGCCCTAAAAATCCGGTTTCAACTGCAATCTTACTGGATAGCTCGGGGTTATAAATGTCCAACCAGTGAACGTCGACTCCGCTGACATAAGCCAGGTTGGAGACTTCATCGGCCTGCAGCCTTTTGGCTACAGCATTCATGAAAGCCCGGGGTTGGCCATTAGAAAGAGGTGCGACTATTAAGTCGCCTTCCTGGATTAGCCTGGCAGCATCTTCGGCGCTGGCCAGCTTCTGTTTATACAACTCATCCCATCTGCTCAATAGCATTCCCTCCCCCTATAATAGAAAACTAGCTTGGACTCTTCATCTAATATATGTCCAGCTGATTTAAGAATATGTTTACGTTTTCACCCCCCAGTATTATAAGGATAAATAGAAATACACTACTTGCTTAAGTAATAATTCCACTATTACCATGAAAATCCTGTATCGTATATAAAATTATATAGAAAATTTTGAAAGGTCGGATAATTCTGACATTAATAAAAACAGATTTACTGTTCCCCTTTATTATTCCAATAATAACAACGAATTTCGGTATATTTGGGTGATTGCGTCTTGACAGCTTGGGACTCTGCTGTCAGACTATAACTGAATTTACGGGAATTGATGAGAGGGGGGTATGGGTTGAACCGGCGGATACTAAAAGCAGCAGACAAACCGTTTATCATATCACTTGGAATGATTCTGGTGTTTGGACTGGTAATATTAAGCAGTGCCGGGTATGCTGCCTCAACTGACCCTTTCTTATATTTGAAAAAACAGTTAATGTGGGTTTTGGTTGGAATTGTTGTTGTCATAGTAATGCTAAATATTGATTTCGGTCAGATCGGACGCTTCAGTAAGTTCTGGTACCTAGCTACAATAGCCGTACTAATTCTGGTCTTAGTATTCGGTAAGGAAGTACGCGGAACTCAGGGATGGATTGGTATCGGCGGCCAATCGTTCCAGATCGCCGAATTGTCAAAGATAATGTTAATTTTGGGGTTTGCCGATTTTTTAAACAAGAGACAGGGCATGTTGGATTCCATTACGGACTTATTACCCTGTTTTTTATATGTTGGGGTGCCGTTTCTTCTAGTACTAATGCAGCGTGATCTAGGTACCGCTTTGGTGTTCCTGGCCATAATGTTCGGCATGATGTTTGTAGCCGGTGCCAATCCCCGCTTGCTAGTGGGCCTTGTAATAGCAGGTGCTTTTATAGTAGGTTCTGCCTTATACCTTCATAATCATTATGGAATGTGGCTCCCATTGGAGGACTATCAAGTTAAACGTCTGACTGTCTTCGTTGATCCTTATAATGACGGTATGGGCGGTCGGGGGGCTGGTTGGAATACGATACAATCCCTGGTTGCAGTTGGTTCAGGAGGATTATTCGGCAAGGGTTTATTTCACGGCACTCAATCCCAATTAAATTTCTTGCCCGAGCAGCACACTGATTTCATATTCGCTGTGGTAGGAGAAGAATTGGGCTTTTTGGGAGCCGGCTTGCTTCTTTTGATGTTTGCGATTTTCCTCTATAGGGGTGTGGATATTGCTTACAACGCCAAGGATTTATATAGCAGTTTGGTGGGGATTGGGATTATCTCAATGTGGATTTTTCATATCTTTGAAAATGTGGGTATGTCGCTGGCACTTATGCCTATCACGGGAATTCCTTTGCCCTTTGTTAGTTATGGCGGCAGTTTTATGATAGCCAGCATGATTGGGGTAGGACTTCTGCTAAATATCAGCATCAAGAGTAACAAAAGGTTATTCGATTAAAACCGGGGACAAACTTTTTGGCATAATATAGCCTCTCCTCAATATATTTATTTATGAATACATGAGGAGGGCTAGCAATGAAGCATATAAAAGCAAGAATTATTATTGCAATTCTACTGGCAGCAGGAATTACTGCCGCCATTAAGTGGTATCCTCCCGCTTACAAATACGTTCATCCAGCCATCAACTATACCATCAGTAAGAATTATGATGCCGCGACCTGGTACAAGCGGATTATAAAAGGCAAAGCTCAGGAACCGAAAACAGTTACTTCCTCTGCGGCTTTGGCAGCTCCCTGTAACTACCAGGGGGTGGCGCGCCATTTCGGCTGGTACTACAGCCAGGAGACCTCAAAACAGGTATTTAATCCCGGGCTGGTCTTGGAAATCGGTCAAAATGAACCGGTGCACCCCGTTTTGAGCGGAAAAATAGCCGAAATCAAGTCTCAAGAGAACGGCTATGAAGTCATAATTCAGCATGGACAGAGTCTGGTTTCCATTACCCGGGGGTTAAAAAAATTAAACGTTAAAAAAGGACAACAGGTTGACGAGGAAACCGTTTTAGGGAAAGCTAGTGACTTAGTTTACATAGAAATTCGCGGGCAGGAAGGGCCGGTCAACATAGAAGATATGCTGCGGCCGAAAAACAGCCTTTGAAATTATGCCGATTAAGGGGGGTGGAGTTAAAGATCAACCCCCTGTTCCTTGGACTGTGTTTGCTAAGCTTGTTGGTTGATCCCCGTAATACTCTGCTGATTCTATTGGCATTGATTCTACACGAGCTTGCCCACCTGACGGCGGGTTGGCTAACCGGTTTAGGCTTAACACGGCTGGAGTTCTTTCCATTCGGAGCCCAGATTATGATTAATGACTTAACCGGAGACCGGCCTGTAAGCGAGGTCATTACAGCGCTGGCAGGACCGCTGGTAAGCTTGTTTTTGAGTGGATTAATCTATATAATGAAGGGAAACCTGGAATGGACAGGTTTCTCTTTTTTTGTTCAGTTCAATCTCCTGCTGGGGGCTTTTAACCTTTTGCCGGCCTTACCCCTGGACGGTGGGAGGGTACTGAGATCGCTGCTTTCGCTGCAGTTCGGGATTAGAAATGCCACTCGGATAGCCTCTGTTTCCGGAACGATCTTGGCCTTTGTATTGTTGGGAACAGGGTTTTATTATTCGATTCACGATTGGCATGCTGTAAGTATAGTGGCCTGTGCCCTATTCTTAGGAATCAAAGCCCGGGAAGAACGGATATTATCACCTTACATTTTTACCCGTTATTTGTTGCGTAAACGAACGCTAGCCAACCCGGTGCGAGCTGTTGTTTGGATAACCGGGACAGATATCCCGGTAAAACGATTAATGGCCAAAGTTAGGCCCCAGACTTGCTTGATTATTCTGGTTCAAGATAAAATGGGGCAGCCGTTAATGTTGGTTACTGAAGCAGCGTTAATTGATTGCTACCTGGAAAAGGGACCTAACATTAAAATAGGCGACTTGATTAACAGTTAGGAGATACGTTTTGAAAGATATATTGCTTGGTATTTTGCCGGAAGTAACGCGGCCGGCACGATATACCGGAAACGAATTGAACGCCATAGTAAAAGACTGGGAGAAAGCTAAAACTCGAATGGCATTTGCTTTTCCTGATGTATACGAAATAGGTATGTCTCACCTGGGAGGTCGAATACTCTACGGGTTAATTAACGAAACTACCGAATTCCTGATGGAGAGAACTTTTGCTCCTTGGCCGGATATGGAAGCCAAGATGAGGGAAAATTGCATCCCGCTTTTTAGTCTGGAGTCTTTCCGCCCGGTTAAAGAATTTGATGTCCTCGGGTTTTCTTTACAGTATGAACTCTCGTACAGCAATGTGCTGAATATGTTAGATCTGGCGGGAATGCCGGTGTACGCTCGGGATAGAGATGAGAGTTACCCTCTGGTAATTGCCGGTGGACCTAATACTTTTAACCCGGAGCCAATGGCCGACTTTATTGACGTCTTTGTTATCGGTGACGGGGAAGAAGTGCTCCCGGAAATCCTTAAACAAGTGGCGGATTTGCGGGGTCAGAAAAAAAAGATCTTGTTAAAAAGCCTGGTAAATCTACCAGGGGTATATGTTCCTTCCTTCTATGAGGTTACCTACCGCGATGATGGCACAGTATTAAAACGATTAGCTAAGGAAAAGGAAGCCCCGGACACAATTCAGCGTGCAGTAGTTAAAAATCTTGATCGGGTTTATTTTCCAGGTTGCCCGGTGGTCCCGTACCTGGGGATTGTGCATGACCGGGCAGTACTGGAGATCATGCGCGGGTGCCAGCGCGGCTGCCGTTTTTGCCAGGCCGGCATAATATACCGCCCGGTTCGGGAGCGAGATCCTGAAACCCTTAAAAAACAAGCACAAAAGATGGTTGAGTCAACCGGTTATGATGAAATCAGCCTGGCCAGCCTTAGCAGTGCTGATTATAGTGGAATCAAACCGCTTATAGAAAACCTGGTTGATGTATATGGCCAGCAAGGGGTAGGAGTAGCTTTACCATCTCTACGGGCTGATGCTTTTTCCGTTGACCTGGCCAATCAGGTTCAAAGGGTGCGCAAAACAACCTTGACTTTTGCTCCGGAAGCAGGAACCCAGAGACTGCGCGATGTTATCAACAAAAATGTAAATGAAGAAGATATCTTGGTGGCCTGCCGGGCGGCTTTTAGCGCCGGTTGGCTAGGGGTAAAGCTATATTTCATGCTGGGTTTACCCACTGAGACTGACGAAGACCTGGATGGGATTATCGTTTTATTAAGGAAGATTAAAAAAGAAGGTTCAGAACATAGTCGACGGCCAATCAAAATTAACGCCAGTCTTTCATTTTTTGTCCCCAAACCACATACGTCTTTTCAGTGGGAACCCCAGGTTTCAATTGAGGAAATGGAAAGGAAGAAACAGTATCTGTTGCATAATGGAAGAATTAAAAATGTGAGTTATGATTTTCATGATCCTAGGACCAGCTTCTTGGAAGCGGTAATTGCGCGCGGAGACCGCAGGTTGGCATCGGCGCTGCACTTAGCGTGGTCTAGAGGGGCCAGGTTTGATGGTTGGCGTGAATACTTTGATTTCTCCAGATATATTCAGGCTTTGGCCGACTCCGGTTTAAATCCCGTTTTTTACTCTAATCGTAAACGGTCGTTTAACGAGGTTCTTCCATGGAATTTCGTAGATACCGGGTTATTTCCTGAATTCCTGCGGGAAGAATATGATAAAGCGATAATTGCTGAGACAACCGCTGATTGCAGGGAAAACGGGTGTCAACAGTGCGGCATTTGTCCTAATCTGGAGATTGAAATGGATTTAAAGGAAACTGACTATGCGGGTTAGAGTAGAATATGGAAAAGGCCCTAACTTAAAATTTGTATCTCATCTTGATATGGTTAGACTCTGGGAAAGATTATTACGTCGGAGTAAATTACCGGTATCCTTAACTGAGGGATTTAACCCCCACTATAAATTGTCCCTGGGAACGGTACTTCCCGTTGGCGTGTGGGGCTGCCGTGAATACCTGGATTTTGAGCTTAATAAAGAATGTTTGGCAGATACTATTATAATGAAGTTAAAAAATAGTGTACCACCGGGAATAACAATATCCTCTATTCAAGAAATCAACAGCAAAGCCCAATCATTAATGGCGGCAATAAATGCAGCTTGTTACCGGCTTAGTCTTACTCCCGGTTATGATATTGACAACATTGTGGGTGAAATTCTACAGGCGGATGAGATTAACATAAAATCCAGAGGGGATAAGATAGTAAATATCAGACTAGGACTTCAATCCCTTAATATATTAAAGGATGAGGGATATACTGAATTGGAGGTTTATCTGGCGGCAGGAAACGATACTGCGGCGGTCAGGCTTTGGGACTTGATTGAAGCCCTTACCATAAAGGGAGTCAGTCGGGAAAACATATCGGATATTTGGCGCGAAGGCAACTACGTGAAGCTGGATTCGATATACTTAAGCCCGTTAGAGGCTGTATAGGAGACAGGCCATGGAAAGACAACTGATAATAGAAGACTATCCATGGGAGACCCGGATAGCGGTTATGGAAGATTCGCGTTTGGTAGAATTGCTTTCCGAGGAAGGTGACGACCGGGTCGGTAATATTTATAAAGCCCGGGTAAAGGACATTTTACCGGGACTATCCTGTGCATTCGTTGACCTGGGATCACAAAAAAACGCATTTCTTTATCAGGGTGACCTGGCGGGGAGAACCACAGATATCCGTGATGTTTTGAGCCGGAATCAGGAATTACTGGTTCAGGTTAAAAAGGAGGAAGTACCGGGAAAAGGAGCAAGGGTTACCACTAATATAACCCTTCCCGGACATTACCTGGTCTTACTGCCCGGCGGCAGCGAAGTTTCAATCTCAAGAAAAATCCAGAACTCCGAAGTTAAAGAAGAACTTCGCAGCTATATTAAAGAAATCAAACCGGATGGGTTTGGTCTCATTCTAAGAACCGCCGGAGCTTTAGCGACAGCGGGTGATTTAGAAGAAGAAATCGAGGAACTGATGGGCTTATGGCAGGAGATCAATTCCTTGCAGAAAGAGACCTCTGCTCCAGCATTGGTATACCGTGACCTGGATATCGTCCAGCGGGTTTTACGTGATTATATTGACGGGTTTACCACTTCGATAACTGTCAACAGCGAAGAACGTGCGGATTTTATCCGAACCATACTGGCTGAGGATCCAGCAGCCAGAGGAACAAAGATATATACTAACGCGTTTCCCTTTGAAGAAATGGGCATCGAAAAAGAAATCATGCGCATCATCAAACCCCGTATCTGGTTGAAAAGTGGAGGGTTCCTGGTTATCGAAGAAACAGAAGCAATGACAGTTATTGATGTCAATAGCGGTAGATATACCGGTAAAACTGAACTCAAGGACACCGTATTGAAAACGAATCTGGAAGCAGCGGTAGAAATACCAAGGCAGCTAAGGTTAAGGGCAATCGGCGGTATTATCCTGATTGATTTTATCGATATGAAAGATAAAAACGATGGCGAAGAAGTAATCAGGGTTCTCCAGGAGAATTTGGCCGGGGATAAATCTCGTACCCGGGTAATGGGGTTAACCCGGTTGGGTCTGGTAGAGATGACCCGAAAAAAATCTCGGGCCAGCATGGCCAATATGATGTGTCGGCAATGTCTCGATTGTGGCGGACGGGGATTGATTTTGGACTCCAAACATATAACTAATGGACTATTACGGGCCCTGAATGGCTTAGCTCACCGCATTGAGCCGGTTATCAATGTAGAAGTTACACCGGATCTTATGGATCACCTACACGAAAATCGCTATCTTATAGACCTACGGAACCGTCTGGGCAAAGAGATAAATTTAATATCGAACCCCGATCTGGATGAGCACTATAGAATACTGCCTTAGAATGTTTCCTTTCCGAATATCTTCAACTAACTTCTCCGACCTTAAAGTCTTCTTTAATATCCTCCTTATAATAAGTTGATTTTGCAAAGCGTTTCCCCAGGGTGTTGCATCTATGCAATACAATATGTTAGCCTATAACCAGAAATAAGTCGAAAACTATCGAAAAATGAATAATAACTGAACGAAAGCTGACTGGTAAAAGGGGAGAGGGAAGTATGAGCAAGGTTCAGGAGATAATGAAAAGTGACCCGGTTATACTGCGGCCATGGTTAACTGTTCGGGAAGCGGCACGGGTTCTAAATGGTATGCCTATTGATTGGGCTCCGGTATTAAACGAAGAGATGCAAGTCCTGGGCATTTTTACTCGTAAACATGTAATTAAGGCAGTTACAGAAAAACGAGACCTGGACGCAATACGGGTCGAGGACTTGATGAAAACTGGCGTAGTTACAGCCAGGTTGGATGATAGTATTGAAGATGCAAGATTTCAGAAGCTAGATAAGATTCCGGTGGTTGATAAGGAAGATCAGGTGCAGGGGATTCTTACTCTGGGCGACCTGGTAGACTATTATTCTAATTCCTTCACCGAGGTTACTCAGGAACTGAATACCATAATTAACTCACTATATAACCCCGTGATTTCTATTGACCAGGAAGGAAAGATTCGGCTATGGAACAAAGCAGTTGAAAAACTTAGTGGTAAACCATATGAACATGTTATAGGCCAGCCAATTACCAACGTTTTAGAAAATAGCCGTTTGATCGAAGTTCTTGAGACCGGCGAAACTCAATCAACTCAGATGATAACAGTTGCCGGCAGGGAGTTTATCTCCAACCGTACACCAATAATTAAGGATGGAAAGATAATTGGTGCGGTGGCAGTTCTGCAGGAGATCTCCGAACTTGAACAAATATCGCAGGAACTGGCTTATGTTCAGCGTTTGAACCGTGAACTGGATGCTATTATTGAATCATCTTTTGATGGATTGTATGTTACTGATGGGTTAGGGTATACCCTGAGGGTTAATAAAGGATTCGAGAGGATTACCGGTGTTCCGGCCCATGAGCATATCGGTGTCAATATGGCGGATTTAGTTGCTCAGGGTTTTTATTCACGATCTGGCACTCTTCTAGCTCTAGATGCCAAGGATAATGTAACCATAACCCTGGATACTATAACCGGGAAAACTGTACTGGTAACCAGCAGTCCGATTTATGACGAGGATGGTAAGATTAATCTGGTGGTTACTAATGTTCGCGACGTAACCGAGCTTAATCAATTACAACGCAGACTGGAGCAGGTAGAAAGCTTGAGCAAACTGTACCAGACCGAACTGCAGCAGTTGAAACTTGAGACCTCAAAGCATATGGTTGTTAGATCGGTTAAGATGAAAGAACTGATTGGCATGGTTACCCGGTTAGCAGAAGTGGACTCTACTCTTTTAATTCAAGGAGAATCTGGGGTAGGAAAAGAAATGATAGCCGAAATAATTCATACCAGCAGCGGACGAAAGGATAAGCCATTTATAAAAGTAAACTGCGGGGCTATCCCGGAAAACCTCTTGGAAAGCGAACTTTTTGGTTACGACGAAGGAGCCTTTACCGGTGCCAAGAAGGAAGGGAAACCAGGTTTATTTGAATTGGCCAATGGAGGAACTATCTTCCTGGATGAGATAGGTGAGCTGCCTTTATTACTTCAGGTAAAATTATTAAGGGTCTTGCAGGATATGGAGATTAACCGGGTGGGGGGCGTAAAACCCATTAAAATTGATGTACGGGTTATTGCTGCTACCAATCAGGACCTGGAGTTAATGATTAAGAATAAGGAATTCCGTGAGGATCTATATTATAGATTGAATGTTGTTCCTGTGATGGTTCCGCCTTTAAGGGAGCGCCGAGAGGAAATACCGTTCATGGTAGCTCATTTTGTCCAACTGTATAACCGCAAGTATGGGTTAAATAAACGAGTAGCCCAGGGTGTTGTGGACCGGTTAATGGAATACCCCTGGCCGGGCAATATAAGGGAACTTGAGAATCTGGTTGAAAGACTGGTAGTAATAACCACTGGTAATGTTATTGAAATTTCCAGTCTTCCGGCGTTTCTAGGGGGGTATGGAAACAATCCCAATCCTGAGGTTTCGGTGTCAGATGTAATACCTTTAAAAACAGCAGTGGAGAGCCTGGAAAAACAAATCTTACAAAAGGCCTATGCCAAGTTTAAGACCGCCAGGAAAGTGGCGGTGGAGTTGGGAGTAGATCCCTCTACTGTAGTTCGAAAGGCAGCAAAATACGGTATTAAAGTCGAACAGTAGAAGGTTGATTGCAGGGTAGCAACGTGGGTGTTGCACAACAGCATAAGGTTTAAATTTGATTTTTGCTGCAGCAACGCAACACTGACTTTACCCTAAATGGAATCGATTACTTTGTGTGTGAAGGCACAAGTATCAAAGAATGCCGTAAAAATGGGAAAAACCTAAAAATGGAATTAAAGCGTTGCACTAGCGCATAACCAATGATGCAGTCATGCAATATCCTGCTCGTTGCGGTAGGGCAACAAAAAGACTATTTGATAAAGAGACGGTTAAATCCGTCTCTCTTGTTATTTCGGGCGTTTCAATATCTTGGATTATTTTTTTTGACTATGGCATGATTATTGCTTCAAAAATAAGCGGGGTTATAAGAAGACTTAGTTAATTTGCATACACCTCCCTTGAGAATATATTCCATGCTCTGTGATGGATTAGAAGCAAATACTATTAACGATTAATATTTGTCTTATCCATCATGGAGCAGCCCCCTCTTTTTTGAGGATAAGCCTGTGAAACCCAAAAACTCAAATTCCAATTAGGAGGTGATAATGCCTTATCAGACCGGGGATCACGGGATAATTACCCCAATACGGACTGCGTATTCCAGTTAATTTTATTTACTAATCCAGTGAATACTTAAGAATAGAGATTTAGGATGGAGATCTACTGGAGAACAGTCCAAGGGGAAGAACCGAAGTCTAAATGTTACAGGAGGGAAGAGATTAGATGGGCTATGAGAATGTGATATTGGAGAAAGAAGACAGGCTGGCCGTACTGTATATTAACCGGCCGAAGGCGTTGAACGCTTTGAATAAGGATACACTTGTTGAGATTGGACAGGC
>JBLMZW010000034.1:0-10213 GCA_050259035.1 Chitinophagales bacterium
ATACTTCATGAAAGAATCCGGGATTTTGGATGTTGAAGATTACAATCTTGCCAAATGCCACATAATTAATCAAATCACTTGCAGAACGGAACAGACTCATGCACTAGCTGCTGAAGATGAAGAGAAAATAGAAGATATTCTCCGTTCTTATGCAGTCAGATATTATAAGTCGAGACAGGGGCTTAAATTCTTGCCTCTGTATTTTGCCCCCAATATATCACAGGATCTGTTAGATGAAGCACGAGCTTTATATGCAAACTATGATCCTATTGAAGAAAACCCGCGACTTCTTTTTAGACAATTAAGTTACACAAATGCCGGAGATGGATTTTTAGTTACATCAAAGGCAATGTACTGGCATTTAAATTCTTGTGCACCCCTTGTCAAGAACTTGAATTACATACTGCTAGATGATTTGGCATCATTTCGTATTACCCCCGGATGTAAGTTCTGGCCTGAAAAGCTATGGATCAATGGTTTGTATGTAGCTGATCTATTTTCTACAGCCAAGCAAGAGATCACGGTTCTCAACGATCTCATGCAAGAAATTATTAATATCAACAACTGTGAAAAGGTCAATATTCGCTCAAAATATCATCTTAGCGAAAAAGATCCACTAATTCTAATTGAGGAACTACATAGTCAATACAAGCTGGGCAATATTATTGAAAACGAATTCAAACAAAGAAAGAATGAGCTGTTACGGGTTGTTTAACCAAGTCACGTAGTCACGAAGCCCACCCTTAGCCGGGCTACATGAGAACCCCGCATGATATTAGAATTGTAAAACAGTCTTTAAGAAAACTGTAAAAGGCCTTATAAGGGTGTGATTAAATGAAAAGTCGCTTAATCGAGGAAGTATGTTCGTTATTACTTCGCAATGCATATCGACCAAACACAACTTATTGGTAATCTCAACAGTAAACTAGAGAAATATTCATCCCAAGAGCAATTTTTTTATGGAGATCTACAACAATCCGAATTACACGCACTGTATAAGATCATTGATCATGTATGTTTAGATAAACAAAGCAAAGAACACATTGTTTATAAGTATCACGCAGAAAAATTAACAACGGAAGGTGTGAACGATTCTTCTTTGCATGAAGTAATGCAAGATTACCAAAAATATAGGTATATAGCATTGGAGGACATAGCAATACGTTGCTTACAACAAGACCTTGTTACAACAGATCAGGCTCAGCAAATATTACAACAAATTTACACCAAGGAAGTGGAAAAACATACTGTTTCTTTGTCAGATCTCTAGTACTGCTGTAGTATTCAAGTATTTTACCACGAGAGGGCCTTGCACTTCATCGTGCTCGGCCCTCTTTCCTTTTCCAGTAACATAAAAAGCGCCAGCGACTTTAACTTCCACACTAGGTTTCAAACCAATATATAATCCTTCTATTAGTTTCTTCCTTTTCAGCAGAAGAGAATGTATTTATTATTTTTTAATTATATATATTATTATATTATAGCAGGGGAGGAACCCTTTTCTGGCCGCGGTTTCAGAGATCCAGATGGGTAGTGGCTTGGGTAATTTTTACCCATGTTAGGATCCATATATGAGTAATTTTTACCCAAGTTAGGTTCCATAGTGTGTCCGATTGTACAACTCTAAACTTTTTCAGTTCGTCTGGTGGGCAATTTTTACCCATGCCAGGTTGCATGTTGTTGTCCGATTGTACAACCCTAAACTTTTTCAGTTCGTCTGGTGGGTAATTTTTACCCATGTCAGGTTCCACAGTGTTGCTCGATTGTAGAACCCCTTGTGGCTGGGGGAATAGCAATTGATAATGACCCCCCTTTTATATGCCAGACTGACATGTGATCCAAATATAATATGTTCCGAGTAGAATATATAACAGTTGCATATAAAATGACCCCTTTTTTCAATAAAGGGTGTGAATCTAATAGGATTGGAGGAACGACTAATGGATATATTACTAGAGATTAAACAAGCGTTTAATTTTCTAATAGATAAATATAATTTTGAACTTCAGATGAAAACACGCAATGCTTACGCAGTACTTAAATATAGACGTAAAGACATTGGCATTGACTTAGAAGTAGAATATGTTGATTTCTGTGTTTCTGTTATGATTGTAAGAATTACTAATGGCAAAGAGCCTAAAGTGTACATTAGAGATGATAATGGAAAAAAGTATAGAGAGTATTTAGAAATAATCTTGATGGAGGCAGGCCTAATTAGTCAGGCCGGCCTGAAAACATATCATAAGATAAATCAAAAGTATCGAAAAAAAGGCATATCCATAGTTGAAAAAACCGAACTTGAATCTATTATGATAAAGCAACAAGCTGATCTTCTCGCTAAGTATATCGACTATATAATTGAGAAAAAAGAAGGTCTGTTTTAGAACTGACGCAAAAGAGTTTATCAAGGCCGCATATAGGTTTTGAAGAGGATCGGTGCCTTTTTTTATTGGTACCGTTAATAGCTTTTCGTGAATTCCATTTGGAAAAGCCATATCATAAATGGTTTGGATAAGGGGTACGGCAAATGGTGAATCAAGAAATTATCTCGATTTTGCAGAATTATAAAAAAAGGTGTTTAGGACTAAATCAAATTGCACTATATCCCAATATCCCACAAAAACTATGGGGTTATATCAGTGATCGGTTTCCTGAGTTTAATATTGAAGTAGAGACTCCTCTTGTATTCTATACCATTGGTGAAGATTATCTTAATAGATTCAAGTGTTTAATGGTAACCGATGTGAGACTTTATTATGAAACGGTTTACTACCCGATTATGGTCCAGGTTCGTGACGCTATCAGTATTGACCAAATCAGAAACTTTGAAATTAACACAAAATGGTGGCCACTAGACACGAAACTGATGGTAAATGGCAAGAAAGTAGGAACTATTGTACCCAATAGTAAGAATGAGGCTAGAATTCTTTCAAGATTAATTAAACATATTATTGGACATGTTGATACAACTATCCCTATAACTAAAGACGAAACCAAGGAGTACGTTGAAGAAAACCTGGAGAATTCAGGACTATTCACCTTTGCACAAGATTATTTTAATGAAGTCAATTTGGGGGGTAGGCTTTGGGGATTTGATGCATTCTTTTACGGACCGTATATACCGAACGAAAAACTTGAGCAAGCTCGTCAGGACTATGGACATTATGATACGGATAAGGAAAAGCCTATTATATATTGCGATAATTCTTACGTGGGTCGTTTTGGATCAATTGAATCTTCAGGACTGATCTTAACCAATAAGTATCTTTATTTTAAATTAAAAAACAGATGGGATAAAAAATACGGAGTTGGGCGAATATCGCTTGGGGACATTAAAGAAGTTAGGGTGAAAAGTGGTGGCTTATGGGGTCGGTTAATATTAAACGGAGGCAAAAAAAGATTAAAACTATCTCATTTCAATTTCGTTAACGGAAGAGATGCTAAGGTATTGGAAGTCTTCATAAAAAAGGTCATTAAGAACGTATCGAGGGAACGGGGTTATTAGCAGCTCTTTATAAGTATTGATTTGGAAAGGATGGTTGGCTTAATCTTTCTACCAGTCTCTTGTTCTTCGCCAGAAGAGATTATATTTATTATTATATTATAACGGGGCATAAACCGTTGTCTGGCCGCGGTTCCAGAGAATCACATGGGCATTTGGCCCGGGTAATTTTTACCCATGTTAGGGTACATATATGAGTAAATTTTACCCATGTTAGGTTCCATACTGTTGTCCGATTGTAAAGCCCCTAAACTTTTCAGTTCGGCTGATGGGTAAATTTTACCCATGTCAGGTTCCATGTTGTTGTCCGATTGTACAACCCCGGGCTGGAGCCTGGCGCTACCAAAGAAAAAGGCCCCCAGTTACGCTGGAGGCCTCGGACGGGCGAATGTTATTGCATTGGCATTTGGAAGTTCTGACTCTGCTGCTGTTGAATAGTTTGTTTGCCCTTTTCGATGAACTCGCCTTCTTTGGGGATCAGCATATACAGAAGCTGCTGCAGCTGACCCACATGCCTGCGTTCCTCATCAGAAATATGATAAAGCACTTTCTTAATACGCTCGTCATTGGTTGCCATGGCATGGGCCTCATAGGTTATAATGGCCTCGATTTCACCAGCCAGATCCACACGTAAAGCCTGGGCCAGTTCATCATTGGACAACTGCTTGTTTACATTAGCCACAAAGGGGTCGGTAAGCAAAGCCATTTTATTGGATCCCCCTTCATACTCTTTTTATCTATTCTGTCATTTAGGCCAATCATTTATCCACCAAAGATGGTTACGAGGCCCGAACTCGCCCTACCTTACCATAGGTTTTGTGAACGTCCTTAACCGCCATGTTTATATTGCCATTATCCTTTAAGATTTCCTTCAGCTCGGGCAGGTTTTTCCGGGGCACAACCACTGATATCAACAGGCGCTGGTTCCCGTTAAGACCGTAGCCCATCAGAGTCGTAACCGAATATCCCAGGTCCCGCAGGAGATCGGCCAGCAGAATCCCATCCGCCTGGTGCTTGTAGATGGTAACCTCCAGCATCCCCAGGGCCAGTTTTTCCTCGATAATATTAGCCAGGTAGACACCGAATAGCCGGCCCATGGCAAAGGACACAATGAAAAGCAACCCGGCCGAATTGGAAATCAGCTTGAAAGCATAAGCGACCAGTACCGCATCCAAAAAGGTGGTTATGTACACCGGGCGCTCCATCTTGCGGGACAGAAAAACCGTTTTCAGGTTGCCCAGGGTGGTACTGAAGGCGTTCAGTAAAAATATCAGTATCAGGTCGGAAAAGGCAACCCGATCAGCCCCGATCACTGACAGCAACCGGCTGGCTTCATATGAAATTGACGTAAACAGTTCGAACATGGTATCACCTTCTAAAAAATTAAGGGGACCGCCGCCTCATTCCCGAAGAAATGTTCTGGCCTGGTCCCCTGAAAACACCTATTAATATTTAAGCTAAGCTTACGTTCGCCAACGGTTGTTGGCGAAGGTTTGCTTCAGGGTTCCTGAAATATAACCTGCATTGAATAGCAAGTCTGTGTATTTATGTTTTTGAGTTGGCTGAATGCCATTCGGGCACGGTATAATCATGACCCGGGCCATGCCAGAATCCACAATACGATCCAGCCCGGATTTACGAGTTCTTCTGGTTTCCAATAGATTTTTTAGGTCCATTGCACCTATCCAGGTGAGTAACATGGTAATTCCTCCTTACATGACCGTTATTTAAACAATGGCCACGTAATGATTGATTTAGCCGCGATATCTATTATGACGTCAGCTGGCACGTTTTGGTTGCAGTGATTTTCAATTTATTCCTGGAAGAGGGCGGTAGACAGGTAGCGTTCACCGGTATCCGGCAATAAGACTACTATAGTCTTGCCCTGGTTCTCGGAACGTTTAGCTATTTCTGCCGCGGCAAAAGCTGCAGCGCCGGATGAAATGCCGACCAAAATGCCCTCGGTCTTAGACAGCATACGGGCAGCCTTAAAGGCTTCCTCGGTTTTAACCGTGAAAACCTCATCGATTACCTCGGGGTTATAAACCCCGGGCACAAAACCAGCCCCGATTCCCTGCAGGGCATGAGGCCCGGGCTTTCCCCCGGAGAGTACCGGGGAATCATAAGGTTCAACCGCCACTATCTTGACCCCCGGCTTTTTGGCCTTCAGGAATTCACCTACCCCGGTTATGGTCCCTCCTGACCCAACCCCGGCCACGAATATGTCGACTTCTCCATCGGTGTCGTTCCAGATTTCGGGCCCGGTGGTCTGACGGTGAACGGCCGGGTTAGCCGGGTTTTCGAATTGCTGCGGCATATAGGCATTGGGCAATTCGGACGCCAGTTCGTTGGCTTTTTTAATGGCTCCCGCCATACCCTCAGCCCCGGGGGTTAAAACCAGTTCGGCTCCCATGGCTTTTAAGAGGTTGAGGCGTTCCGCGCTGAAAGAATCGGGTATTACAATTATGAGACGGTAGCCACGGGCTGCAGCCACCAGGGCCAGGCCCACGCCGGTATTGCCGCTGGTGGACTCGATTATAACCGAGTCCTTATTCAGGATGCCTCTGTCTTCAGCATCCTTGATCATGGCGTATCCTATCCGGTCCTTGGCACTGCCAGCCGGGTTGAAGTATTCCAGCTTGGCCAGCAAACGGGCGTTAAGGCCGTTGGCCCGGTTGAAATTGGTCAACTCCAAAAGGGGAGTGTTGCCGATAAGTTCAGTAATGCTTTGATATATTTTTGCCATCCTTTTATCCTCCATATAGATACGTTTTATCAAAATATAATCTTCGGGGTAGACCCTGTCAATCCGAGCCGCTAGCAACTCCCGCGAACTCTGATATAATGTGGTCAGGTATGGAGAGACTTCAAAATAAAAAGGTGAAACCATGTTAAATGAGTTTTCCCGAACTGAATTATTGATAGGGAAGGAAGCCCTGGAAAAGCTGCGCCGGACCAAAGTAGCGGTTTTCGGAATCGGCGGGGTGGGGACTTTTGTGGTGGAAGGGTTGGCCCGGGCCGGAGTAGGGCGGCTGGTGCTGATCGATCATGATGTCGTCTGCCTGACCAACTTAAATCGCCAGATCCATGCGACCCATAAGACTATCGGTTTGCCCAAAGTCGAAGTGATGAAAGAGCGGATACTGGATATAAACCCGCAGGCCGAAGTTGAGACCCACCAGACCTTCTATACGCCGGATGGCGGGGATGATCTGATACGAACCGACTATGACTATATTGTTGACGCGATTGATAATGTTGCCGGAAAAATTGACCTGGCGGTCAGGGCG
Source organism: Chitinophagales bacterium (assembly GCA_050259035.1). GTDB lineage: Bacteria > Bacillota > Syntrophomonadia > Syntrophomonadales > DTU052 > JBLMZW01. The sequence goes on from JBLMZW010000034.1 coordinate 6,793, forward strand.
ACTGAAAAGGGAATCCCGATAATCAGTTCCATGGGGGCGGGGAACAAACTGGATCCCTCCCAGTTTCGAATCGCCGATATTTATGAAACCTCGGTATGCCCACTGGCCCGGGTCATGCGCCGGGAACTAAGAAAACGAGGGATAACTTCTCTGAAAGTTGTCTATTCTACCGAACCGCCAGTAAAACCATTGGACTCGGAAGAGCACATAGAAGACGAAGTGGAACCCGATTCTTGTGCAGCCAGAAAACAAACACCAGGAAGCATATCCTTTGTCCCTTCCGTGGCTGGCCTCCTAATCGCCGGGGAGGTTATAAGAGATATTATCTATTAAAACAAATAACGATATGTGCAAAAAAAAGTACATTATGAAATAATTTGGGGTAAAATAATCAAGGACTAATTAAAGGATTTCAGCATAAGAGTATAGAAAAAGAGTTCAAGAAATTAGAACGCCAGGGGTTTCCCCCTGGCGGTCCGGCTAGGCCCTTTGGATTGTAGGGATCCAGAGGGCTTTTACCTTTTTCGCTGATTGGCAACCACGTTGCCACACGCAATAATAACATGCATGAATCCTGTGGTCGCTTCCACAACGGGACTGCTGTTTAACAATCCTTGTAAAAGTCATGGTATGCATCCTCCTTTCCAAGAATATCTATGTTAAAAGCACTAAGCTTGTCGCCCCAATTTCAACAATCCGATGTGCTACACATAGAAATTCCCTTTAGGGGAAATGCATTTCCGCAATCCTAACCTAACCGAACAACCATATATTAGCATATAGTGGATAAATTTTGAAGATCCATAGAAGCTTTGATAAAACTTGACCTCGTAATCGCCATAAGAGGTTTTAAGAAGAAATCCCAGTAATAAGATAACAACTCTTCCTGAGTTCGGCAAAAACCCCGTCATTTCAAGGAAAAGTCACATAAAAAACGCTTAACAATTAAGGTATTTAGGTATACAATAAGAGAGGTGGAAATATTCACACAATATTTGTGAGGGGAGGAATTGAATGACTAAGGAATTAATTGATGAGATTCTTATCAGTATCGGGCTTGAGCATATTGAATCCGATGAAGAAACTCAGGATGACGAACAAAACTAAGACCCGGAATTAGAAAGGCTAATTCCAAAGCGCTCCGATCCAAAACCTCGGGGCTTTTTTAATGCCCATTTTTATTCCTCCGAATCCTGTTGGGGTGCTTGCATCTGACTGGGAAAAGCAATGCGGGCAAACCACCTTCCCCCCCGGAGTAAATACCATCCGAAGACCACATATAAGGTGGTTGAAAATAGGTGACCGATTATCGTGGGCTAAGGTAGATTAAAACCATCCCCCAAAAAACTCAGATAGATTCAGTCTGCCATTGACAATAGCCGTCTTGACCTGTGTACCTAACACTCTTTTTTGTTGTCCGCCCTTTTCAAACACATGCATGCTGCCTAGCTGTTCTTCCCGGTTTTCCTTCCAGCCGTTCATCTCCATGTATTTGCGGAAGACCTCGAAATCGTCTTCGTTTTTATTGATTTTCACATAATACTGCTCCATAATTAGGGACTTTGTAACTTTAGTATCAGTTGAGGCTAACTTAGCGATTGGAAATGTAAATAAACAGAAGGCCAGAAGAATCACCATTAAAATTATCTCTGCAATTATTCTTTTCAGCTTAATAACCCCCCTGCCAAACAGTATAATATTCCCAAGAAAACGATGCCACAACTTTTTGACAATTTTAAGATTAATTCGACTATTTCTCTCCACGTTTAACAACTATGAACTATTAAAATAATTATCGTAATAAAGTGGCGAAAATTTTAAAATGAAAAATTAGAAGGGAAAGTTGAAGCCAGAAGGGGGTTAGAAAATGGCCAAGCTTACCAGCTGCGGAGATGATTGTGATCATTGCCCCAGGTATTTTTTCAACATAAATAATGATATTGAGAAGGCCAAAGAAGTTGCGGAGTTATGGTTCAGATGCGGTTGGAGGGATAGGATTGTCGGCCCGGATGAAATCGTCTGTAAAGGCTGTTTCCCAGAAAACTGGTGTAGATACGGAATCAGCCGGTGTACTGCCGAAAAAGGGATTCCAAACTGCGGAGAATGTGACGCTTATCCCTGCGAAAGGATAGAAGAGGCATTTCAAAGAGCAGCCATGCAAACTGACCACCTCAAAAAAATATGCACGAAAGAAGAATACGAAGTGCTCGAGAAGGCATTTTTCTTTAAAAAGCAGTATTTAGATCAAGTGAATAGAAAGTGCAAAATCAGCGTGAAATGAAGGGAGGGGAGAACCTACATATGAACGATTTCCCGGAGTTTATGAAGAACCCTAGGGATGCCATAGCATCGGGAGATCAAAGCAGGGGCGTTAGGGGTTATGTTTACGATGGTGTCGGTGGGGGCCAAATGGCATACTGGACCTGCGAAATAGACGGAGTATCTGCCGAACACGCCCATGAGTTCGATGAGTATTTTGTAGTTGTTAACGGTGAATATGTGCTTATAATTGAAGGAAATAAAATTACTATGAGAACTGGCGACGAATACTATATTCCTCAGGGGGTGCCTCATGCGGGAGAGTTCGTTGCAGGAACCAGGACCATCCATGCTTTTGGCGGTAAAAGGGCCGAACGGGCTTAGTTAAATACGATAGGGGGCAGCGAAATGTTTTTTATCAAAGGCACATACATCAAGCCGATTGAAGAAGTGGATAATGTACTACCAGCCCATTACGAGTTTCTGGAGAAATATTTTGCGCAGAAAAAGTTCGTCCTCGCCGGGAGAAGGGTTCCAAGGAACGGAGGGATCATACTCTGCAACGCCAAGGATCAAAAAGAAGTTGAAGAGATTCTTAAGGAAGATGTCTTTTATGAAAAAAACATCATGCAATATGAGATCATAGAATTTACCCCAACTAAATACCTGGATGAACTTAAAGGATTAATGGGCTAATAGCCTTAATACAGGCAGTTTATAAAGGGAATAGGGAGAGTTAGTAATGGGGAAGTGTATTTACTGCAGCCAGGATACAACAGAAAAGATTCCTTTAGATATTGCTTCTGGAACCAAGGATCAATACTGTTGTTCTGATGTTTGTAAAGAAGAAATATTGAAATATACCAATGATGTAGAGAGTCATAAGTGGTGGTTTCTGGGATTAATGTTGGGATCAGTTTTCATCATGGTTATGGCCAACGGGGTAATAAGTGCTCTAAATCTTAATCCCCGGTATACGCTGGTTACTACCTGCGTGGCAGTGGCTATTATAGGACTTGCAGTTATCAGGTTCCCTTTTGTGACACCTCAAACTGTTCAATTATTTGGCATTAAAAAATCAAAGATAATTGCCAGATTTCTAGGGCTGTTTTTGATTGTTTTCGGAATTGTCATGACTATCTTCTGTTGAAATTAAAACCGG
>JBLMZW010000035.1:0-3924 GCA_050259035.1 Chitinophagales bacterium
TCCCGAACGCTCAGCCAGAGCATTCATGGAAAGTCCTCGCCCCTCGCGGAGTTTTTTAAGATACTCGCCAAAATTCTGTTCCATTGATTTCACCACCTTTTCATATTATATCCAATATTTGTCCTATGGCAATAGATTAAAAAAATTAAATTTGTCTCGATGGAATATTTGTGTTGACTCAGGGCAAATTATATTGTTAGACTGTTGCCACAGGGCTAAACCCATATTATGTTAAAGGAGGCAATTATGAGTCAGATTGATTTAGCCAAAGTTAAGGGGTTCATGGTACAAAACGGTATGAACGAACCCCGTTTTGCCTGTGAAATGGGTATTAGTTACTCTTACCTTTTTCGGGTATTCAGAGGTCAGCGTTTAGGCGGGCGCAAATTCATAACCGGTCTGATCCAAGCGGGGATGCCGCTGGAAGATATTTTTTTGCCTCCCGTCAAATAGTGTAATACTATTTGGGCCTTTGCCAGCACGCAATAATACATTGAATTCCTACCTAACAGGCTATTTTCTTTTCTGGCTCCAAAAAGCCCAATTTACCAAAAGGAGGACCTAGTTTTGCTCAATTATATTTCTGAAATGAATGCTTTCTACGAAAGGCAAATGGTTAGGGTGTTAAAGCCCTCGTCTATACTTATGTACTTTGCTCTTCTAAACCTGGCTAACCGCAAATATTGGCCAGAAAGAGTTCTATTGTCCAGTTCAACCCTTCGGGCCATAACCGGCATAACCAGCCGAAAAACTTTATACCAGGCGCGTGCCGAACTGGTAGAGCAAGGCCTGATTAAATACCAGCCGAAAAACCCTAATAGCGAGAGCGGATTCTACACCATATTCGGTCTGGCAACAAAACCAGTAAGGGATAACGCCTCCCTCGCCCCCCCAAAAAAGAATTATTCGCCCAACGAAAGTAAAAAGACAACTGTTATCCAATCGGATAAACCTATGGAACCTGACATGGGTAAAAATTACTCACCAGACGAAATCAAAAAGACAACCGTTGTCCTATCCGACAACCCTGTGGAACCTGACATGGGTAAAAATTACTCACCAGACGAAACCAAAAAGACAACCGTTGTCCTATCCGACAACCCTGTGGAGCCCGACATGGGTAAAAATTACTCATGCATAGGTACCGAGTTGGGTAAAAATTACCCAAGTAAAACTTTAGAACCGCGGCAGGACAACAGTTTGTCACATCCCATTATAGAATTAAATAATAATAGTACCGTTGAGAACATTGCTGAGGGTGAAGGCCTCGTCAAACTGTGGAATTTTGAATCGGGGACGGCAATAGAAATCGGTCCGCCTCCGCTTCCTGAACCTAATTCGGACCAGGAAGTAATAACCGAGTACATAAAGAAATGCCCTATCTGTAACCAGGAAATTCGGGAGAGACAGTCCATTTCAGGTGAACACCGTCTTTACATGATAGAACGCTCCCGCTGCCTCTGTACCCCGGGCTCTGGGGAAGAAGCCCAGGAAAGACGCATCCGGGCCCAGCGTGAAATTGACCGGTATTTTGGTGAATTGAATCAAATCGGAATCCCCGGTCCAACGTTAGATCAGTTAAGCCCGCGTTCCGGCCAGGATGAAGCTTTACTATCCTGCCGCGAGTTTCAGGAAAACGAGGCCGCAGGAAAAAGCCTGCTTCTGACCGGGCCTCCGGGCCGGGGAAAGACTGTTCTGGCCATGGCGTTGGCTCGTACCCTGGCTGAGGACAAGACCGTAATCTTTATTAAGTATATTGACCTCCTGGAGCGCATCCGGCGCTCATTGTGGGAAGAAACAGCCCGGGCCGAGCTGTTGGGGCTCCTACGCACTGTTGATGTGCTCTTTATCGATGACATTGGCGTGGAAAAAGTCCCTGAATGGGTACAAGCCACCCTTTATGCCATAATTGATTACCGTTATGGCCGTAAGGATATAGTCTATACCGCTAACCTTACCGGCCGACAAATGGCCTGCCGTCTCGGGCCGGCCCTGAGCTCGCGGATAAACGGTTCGCGCGTCGCAGAAGTAAGCGGCTGCGATTGGCGCATAGAATCCCGACAGCAAAACTCCATCAGTTGGAACCAGGACGAATGTGGTAGGTTATGTGAGTAAGTGAAACGTTAAAAGTTAACGTGGGACGGCGTACTAAAACAAGATGGGAAAGCCGGGTACGAGCCCGGCAGCCAGGCTGGAGCCTGGCGATCCCAGTAACCCCGACAGCAGCCAAAGGCCGCACGTTTCACCACCCAAAGGAGGCTAACGATGAAATTGAATAGCGGGAATTATACTGAAATCATGGTCGACCTGGAACGAGGCGACATCTGGCTAAAAGATGAAAACCATCACCTGACCGCCGGTGAATTACGCATTCTGCGCCTACTTTTGCGGCGTGAAGGCCGCCCGGTCAAGGCCGAAACCCTGGCCGCCCAGGTTCCGAGCGACCCAGCCGACTATGGCTGCGGGGACCCCCGCCACCATATCGTCAGTCTCCGCCGCAAACTGCGCCATACCAGCGAACACCCGGTCATTGCTACCCGTTCCGGTCTGGGCTATTACCTGGTCGCCAAGAGTATTGTTGCCACCGAAATCAACCCAGTAAAATAATATACTAATGTAATTATCGTCAAATGTAATAGTGAAAAGAAATAGCTTAACTCCCTCATTTTTGCCCCTTTGGAACTCTATGAAATAATATTACGTAATATTGTGCTATATACTTTACGATAAATTTATATGTATAATATACATACATATGTGCATAATATTTAGCGGAGTAAGGAGTGAAAGGATGGGATTAGTCATGAAAGAGTATGAAGATCCAGTTCTGTTCGGCCCTACTCAATTGGTTAATTCTTCAACGCTAGGGCGAAACGTTGGGTCCTATCTTGACATGACTGCTAAAAGGCCCGTTTTTATCCAACGCGGGTCCGAGGTAGAAGCAGTTTTAATTAATATTAATGAATATAGGGCTTTATTAACAGAAGAGCGAAAAGTTGAAGAGTTATATGAGGTCGTATTAGCTATTAGGCGGTTATTGGAAGCAACTAATACTAGAGCCCCTCTAACAGACATTGATAAAGTTATGCTGAAATTTGGTATAACAAAAGAAATGTTAGAGGAGGAATCGGGTGATGTGGAAGGTTAAGCTCGTTCCTGAAGCAGTGGAGGATTTAAAAGACATAGATCATTCAGTACGGATTAAAATTATTAAAGGCATAAAAAAGCTTGAAACATCACCATTAGACTATGGCGAACCCCTGGGCAATCAGGAAGATAGAACGCTTGCTGGTTTGCGCAAAATTGAACCCGCTGACGGATACCGAGTTGTCTATTGGGTTTTCGAAAAAGAGATTATTGTATTAGTAGTAGCAATAGGTAAACGACAAAGGATGAATGTTTATAGAAGTGCCGCTTCTCGGATAGCAGATTACAGGAAGATGACAGGAAACGAATTGGAGAAGATATCCGAGATTATAGACGCAAAGGATTCCAGTAAATAGGCCCTAAATAACTATTATCAACCCGGCTTTAAAGCTGGGTTTTATTTTTTTCTTGTATATTCCGCATGGCATATATTCTTTCACCCCGAGTTGAATTGTACCTGATTCTTTGGCACCTCTAATTCACTGCCTCAAACAACTCCCTCCCCACATTCATGGATATAAACCCGGAAATATCGCCATCAGCCAGCCGTTAAAACTCCACACTACTATCACGTCATGCCAGCAAAATCCCAACACCGCCTTGTTATCCTTTAAGCATCAACAATAAGGAGGTGAATCAAATGGCAGTTACCGCAGATCCCGTGGGCAGCGAAATGGTCATCCGGGTAGAAAACGGAACCACTACCAGTGGCGCTACCAAGTACGCCAACCGCAGCTTTAACAATGTCAAGGCCACCGCCACAAACGATGACGTCTA
>JBLMZW010000036.1:0-9695 GCA_050259035.1 Chitinophagales bacterium
TAAAGCTGGTATACTAAAGTTTCCGTTCTGGCCATCGCTCGGTTTATAAGAGTACATTCCTATTATTTCACCAGTTTGGGCATTTACCTGAGCGTTAAAGCTGGCCCCGGTGCGGGAATCAGTATATTCCAACACCCACCGGGGGACCTTGTTGTCCTCCTCAAAACGAGACTGCAGGTCCTTACAGTTATCAGGAACGACAAGTTTTTGTCTCACGATCTTAATGGCCTGTTCCAGTGAAATCTTATCCTTTTGAGCCTCCCCGGCCGCGAACACCGGAGCCGTCAGAGTAATGGTGAATACAGCTGCCAGTATCAATGCCAGCCACTTCCGTCCCCTTTTCATTAGTCCACCCCTTCCAGAATGTTCATTACCTATTATTACGAAAGAAAAATCTAAATCTTACTTAATTGTAGCGCTTATTTTTGTTAGGACGGGAACTAAGATGCAGTTAAGAATGATGCTGCTCATTTTCTATGCAACAGTGACATATAAGACGCTTATTTAGTAGACCTTAATATGTCAGACTGACATATGTAACACTGCCAATGCAACACCCGGCGCAGCTGAGACCAATTTCCAGCGGCGGGTTAGGGCAACCGGATGTTGCCCTACCGTACAGTACTACCACGGATGTAGTGTTGGGAGGTTACCCGCCGCCGGCGAGGCAAGCCGTTGGTGTTGCCGGCGTGGAAACCAGGAGCGAGTAGCTTTTGTCCCGGCTAAGTACCGAGGCATGGAAAAAGCCCCGAGGAAGAGCCCGGGGCCTTAATGATCCATTCAGTTTCCTGACAAGAGAACCGTCCCCTTGTCAGCTACTTTAAATAAGGGCGGGGGCAAATAGCTAACGAAGCGACATTCGACGAGCCAATGCAACACCCGGCATAGCTGAGACCGATTTCCAGCGGCGGGTTAGGGCAACCGGATGTTGCCCTACCGGACACCACTACCACGGATGTAGTGTTGGGAGGTTGCCCGCCGCCGGCGAGGCAAGCCGTTGGTGTTGCCGGCGAGGAGACCAGGAGCGAGTAGCTTTTGTCCCCGCCAAGATAGCGATTTACCGGAGAATGGAAAAAGCCCCGAGATAGCCCGGGGCCTTAATAATCCATTCAATTTCCTGACAAGAGAACCGTCCCCTTGTCAGCTACTTTAGCATGCCGTCGATCTTCATCATAATAGCACTGATGTCCTTGCCATATTCCGGAGATCCTTCAATAACCAGCATTCCTTCTTTCATGGCTTCAACGTTGTCGATCTGACTGGTTAAGATCAGGAAAGCGGCATCGATACTGGTAAACATCATATGAACAAAAGGTTTTCTCCGGGTATATAAGCCTTTGCCCGCCTTGGTCTTTCCCTTACAAACGCGCAGATAAGCCGACGGACCGTCCGGTGGAACTGACCACTGGAAGATACGATCGGGCATATCAGCGGCGAAAGCAACCATGTCCGGGTCTCCTATTCGGTTAAGCTGAGATAGGGATACAGTGACCATATACATAAGAAGCTTAACTTTTTTGGCCCGGCTGGGTTGATCCTTAGGCAGCTTGGTAGGAAGAAGTATGGTCAGCCCCAGGAGCAGGGGCAGAAATCCTATCAGGGTACCCAGGTTGCTAAAGAACCCTTTGATGCTTGGAATACCTATTTTCCCGGTCATTAACGCATTAAAGTCCGCCGGTTTTTTAAATACAAAGTTTATGTTCGGAGCGGGGTGTCTCCCGGCTATGTAAGCCAGTTCTCCGTCAGTGAACTGCAAATGGCAGGCCAGTTTATCATCCCCCGCGATCTCGAACTGAACAACACGATTCCAACCCTGGTAGCGTTTGGCCAGCTTCGGGTCATCCTGTACCAAAACCTTCGTCAATGGAAGGGCGGCCCTCATCAGGAGCGTGGCCAGAACCCGGTCCTTATCCTGCATTAGTTCCAACCCCCCTAGACTTCATCTTCCCAGTCGTCATCGGATTCTACATCCTGGCCTAATATTTCGCCTACAGCCTCAATAATGCCGTTCGAGTCTATCTTATAATAGCTGTATAGGTCGTCGGTGTAGCCAACGATGGCAAATATATCAGGAATACCCAGGCGTTTCAGGCGGCAGGACTTCCCAGCTTCGGTTATTACCTCGGCCACGGCACTTCCCAGTCCGCCCATGATGCTGTGGTCTTCCACGGTTATGATCTTACGAGTATCATTTATGGCTTTAATAATAGCTTCCTTGTCCAGCGGCTTGATGGTATGCATATCTAAGACTCTGACCTCAATTCCCTGGGTCTCTTTTAAGACTCGGGCCGCGTCCCTGGCCTGCAAAACACAGGGTCCACAGGCAATAACCGTCACATCTGAACCCTCATGCATGGTAACCGCTTTGCCGATTTCAAAGCCGTAATCCTCGGTTTCATGGACCTTCTGTTCGAATCCGCGCCCGATCCTTATGTAAACCGGTCCCTGATGCTTCATACAGGCTCTAACTGCATTGGCGGTCTCGATCCCATCCGCCGGTGCGATAACCGTAAGGTTAGGGAAGGCGCGCATTACCGCCAGATCCTCGGTGCAGTGATGGGTGCTGCCCGCCTGCCCGAAGGAGAGCCCGGAATGAGTGGCGATAATTTTACAGTTAAGTTTCTGGTAGCAGATATCGGTACGGACCTGTTCCCCTGCTCTAAGCGAGGTAAACACCGCGAAGGTTGAGACAAATGGAGTAAACCCGGCCAGAGCCATGCCGGCCGCTATCCCGAAAAGGTTCTGTTCAGCGATCCCAACATTGAAAAAGCGCTCCGGAAACTTGTCGCCGAACTTTCCTATTTTAGTAGACTTGGCCAAATCAGCCGTTAGGGCCACGATTTCCGGATACTCGTCGCCCAGTTGGGCCAGAACCGCGCCATATATCTCGGCGGGCGTCATATGGTCAGTGTCGTAAGTATCATATGTTAAACCTACAGCGCACACATTAATCCTCCTCTCCTAGGCCTTGCCGTACATACGGTCAATGGATTTTAAGGCCTGTTCGGTTTTATCGGAATCTATTCCGCCGTAATGCCATCCGGCCGCGTTTTCCATGTAATCCACACCCTTGCCCTTAACAGTACGGGCGATTATCATGGTCGGGCGGTCGGTACTGGCTTGAGCCTTCTCGATGACATCCCCCAGTTGGCGGAAGTCGTGGCCGTCGCAGGTTATAACCTCCCAGCCGAATGCTTTGAACTTGGCATCCAGGGGCTCCAATGCCATTATCTTCTCGGTATCTCCGTCAATGCTTAAACCGTTGCGATCTACGAAGCCAATGAGATTATTCAGTTTAAAATGGCTGGCCGCCATGGCCGCTTCCCAGTTGCTGCCTTCGGCGCATTCCCCGTCACCCAGGATGCAGTAGGTCTTCCAGTTAGCTTTCTTTAACTTAGCTCCCAGGCACAGCCCCACCGCAATCGACATGCCGTGTCCCAGGCTGCCGGTGGAAGCATCTACACCCGGAACCTTAAGGCTGTCGAGATGCATTCCGAAAGGTGAACCGGTGTGATTGAAACCCTTTAGGAGTTCCTCATCGAAATATCCCCGGTCGGCCAGCAGCGGAGCAAAGCCGATCCCCCCGTGACCTTTACTTAAAATCATTCGGTCGCGTTCTTCCCACTTCGGGTTCTTCGGGTCAATCTTCATATAATGGTAATAAAGAGCTACCAAAATATCTACTTGACTTAACGCCCCCCCGGCGTGTCCCCCGCCCGACCAGACCACAGTCTGAATCACCTTGCGGCGAATCTGCCAGGCCTTCTCGGTTAAACGGGCAACATCCTGTTCCGTCAATCCCATTGACTTTGACCTCCTATTCTTAGAAAGTTATTTCTTGAAGCTAAACTGCTTCTTCAGGGCCTTAAATCCCTCTTCCGCATGATTTAAGGATTCATCTATATCAGCATCTTCGTGAGCCGCGGAAACGAACCAATTATGATGCGGATGGAAGAAGGAACCCCTTCTGGTCACTTCAGCGCAGAAAATCTGCATCGCATAAAGATTAGGGTCATCGGTGAAAGTCATATAAGGAAGCCCGGGATGGCCGGACACTGTTATATCGATTCCCATGCGGCCGCCCATTTCTTTTAGCCCCGACATTAACCTGGTGCCTGCTTTATCGATCTTGGCCACGGAATTGATCCGTTTCATCTCTTTTAAGCAAGCAACAGCCGCGGCCATAGGAACAGCGGCAAACCAGAAGGAGCCAGTAAAGAAAACCTTTGATGCCGCGTTCATCATTTCCTTAGTACCAACGCAGGCCGAAATCGGGTAACAGTTTCCTAAGGCCTTACTGAAGCAAATGAGATCCGGTTTGAAACCAAAATACTCATTGGAACCGCCTATGTTCAGGCGGAACCCGCAGCGGACATCGTCCAAAATCAGGACTATTCCCTCAGCCCGGCAGATCTTTTCAATTCCCTGCCAGTAACCGGGGGCGGGCATAATCTGATTTTCGAAAGTTATATGATGATAAGGCATAGCAATGAAGCCTGCGATTTCGCCTTTATGTTTCTTGACCAGAGCTTCAAAGCCTTCTAAGTCATTCCATTTAACCTGTAGGATATTGGCATGGTCCTCGGCGGTTATGCCCCCGTGTCCTAAAGACGTACACCAGGGTGCCACGCCGTGATAGTGGCCGGCTACAGTAACGATTTTTTTGCGGTTGGTGTGAGCCCGGGCTGTCAGAGTGGCATAGGTGGTCATATCCCCCCCATTTTTACCGAAAAGGGCCCATTCAGCTATCGGAACCGTTTGTACCAGTTCCTCGGCCAGTTCCACCATAACCGGACCGGGATGATTGGAACAATCCACTTTGGCTAGTTGTTCGGCCGCCGCTGCCTCCACCGCCGGGTTCTGATAACCCAGAATCATCGGCCCGTAACCACATATGTAATCTATAAAGGTGTTGCCGTCAATGTCAGTGTACCGGCAGCCTTTAGCACTCTCAGTATAGAATGGATGACTGCCAGGAATTAAGATTGTGGGCGACTCATGGCCATAAATAGCCCCCGGGATTACCTTGGCCGCCCGGCTGATTAAATCCATCGAATTCTCAAATGTATAGAGTTCGGAACCTCCGCCCATATTCTAATCCCCCCTTTAACTCCCCAGATACAGAGTCAGGCGGTCCATTAAGGGGCTGACTCCGTCCAGGAGAGGTATAAATCCACGCAGCTTAATATCGCCGCATCCCACGGCGGCAAATAAATCGAGATTTCCGCTGAAAAGTGCCCATGCAGTTTGCACATCTTTTAGTTCCAGAAAAGCGTTGGGGTTCTGCACCGGGCCCCGGCATGATGTGAAACGACCGTGCTCAACCTTTATATGTGCCGCCGGGCCATTCAATACTCTGAGTTCAACGACCCCATCCGGCATATGGTGAGCCACGGGAAGCATTTCCGGATCATTTTCCGCCACGTACTTGATGCCGAACGCCACCGCATATAAGTTCATGCGAACGCAAAAAGCAAAAATCTCAGGATTTTTTAACAGCTCTTCACTGGGTTTTAAGTAGTACTCGAGCTTGCCGGTTAGTTGATCGACTTGTTTTAACTCTTTTACATGAAAAAGAGCATTTAAGTTAGGAGAGGGTTGCTTCGTGGTCTTACCCTGGAAAACTTCATTTAAAAAGGCAGGGGTCTTAAAAGTTAAAGTCACTTTGCTGCCCTGATAGGGCCCCGGTTGTGTTGTCAGCTTCCCCTTCTGAAAAACCAGAGCGGTTGACGGGTTCCCCCCTGGAAGTTGGAACTGTACGACAAAGTCCCAGTCTTTCACCAGTTGGCGTGCTTCCCCATCATACTCCACCACGTCCTGTAGAAGCGGCAGAACCGCTCCCAGATGCAGGGAGGCCAGTACATTGTCGAAACTCATCTCGCCTACCTTCCCCCTCTGATCCCATACATGCGCATGAATGGGAATTTACTTTTAAATAATCACTATTCGCCTCTAATACTAAATATCCCTGCAAATATCCTTGAAAAGGAAATAAACCCGCAATAGCTTTTAGAGACTTCGGCGGGATCAGCCTGGTCGGCCCTTGTATCAACATATCATCCGGCCTTTATTCTTAAAAGCGGGTAAGACCAGCAAAGGCAATATCAAGTTTACCGTACCCACGATTAATCCTGGGGAACGGCACTTACTGGCGATAATCGTTGAAGCTAATCTGATGAGTGACGAATAAGAATAATAACGATAATATAACCCAAGAGGAGCGATTCTTACTCTTAAAGAACCACCCCCCTATTTCTTTCCCCATTTCCCTTCCGGTAGTTCCTTACCTAGCCTGGGAAGTTCGTTCGGATGGTCCCAGTAATATGTGTAAGCCTCAACCCGATCCCCACCTTTTAGCTTAACTTCAATGAGAACCCGTATATACAGATTTCTAGAACTGGTCTCGCTATAGCCTTCTAGGCGATCCAGAACCTTTAGAGCTTTTCTTATCTCCTTGAGTTCTAAAACCTCGCCGGAGACTGTCCCATCCCCTTCTATCATGGCCGGATACCCGTAAGGCAGGTCAAAAAGTCGGCCCTGGGCTGTAGCCGGGTAAACCGCCAATACAAATTTTTCGACTACCCGGTAATTCTTTAAACCAGGGCGAAGCGTTCCATAAACGAAAACTCGATTAACCGGCATCCTGCCACCTCATTTCCCCGTTAATAGCCTGGCACCAGTAGATCTGCCTGAACTCGCTTTATCCCTCTTTTCATGTGTTGACTACTTCCGAGGCGCTGGCTATAATAATAGTTGCGGCAGAAACAGCTATATTTGTCGCGTTACCCTCAGTATGAATCTAATATAACATGCGGCGGTGGTGGAATAGGCAGACACGTACGTTTGAGGGGCGTATGGGCGACCGTGCGGGTTCAAGTCCCGCCCGCCGCACCATTAAATTCCGGAAAATTGGCCTTTGCGTAAAATTTACGTAAAGGTCTTTTTATTGCATATATGTACGAGACGTATGTGTTAGAAACGCAAGCTTATCCAATATGATACTGGGTAAGCGTATATGATGACAAAAAGAAGAGGAAAAATTACTGGCTGAATCCCCGGTAAATACTCTCACATGAAGTCCCAACCGGAATATCTATATTTCCTGCATCCGTTTTAATATTATCTAACCGTTGAACCTAATTGTTTTAAATATTGATTCAAGTTCACCTTGTTCACTTTTTGATACTGAACCAATCCTTGAAAATGTCCAGCTTAATTATTCCAACAATGAACCCCCCGGAATAAAACCCAATTACACCTTCTAAATCGATACTTACAAAATGGCTTAATCCGAAGGCTAATATAATTGGCCCAATCCACAGAATAAATTTGTAGATGAATTTACTTGGTATTTGGCCTACCAGTCCAAATCCTAGACCAACATACAGAGCAATTACATTAAAGGATATAACCGATAAATGTACTCCTGGTGAAGTTCTCCAGATTGCGAATATTACACCACCGATTATCAAAGCCAATGATATGCCGATAATATACGGTTTCATCCGCTCTAATTCTTCTTTAGAATAGGTTCGTTGTTTTTTCCCCATTAAAGAAAATACCATCATTATCATTGAAAGCAGCATTACAATTACGATGCCTATTATCAACTTATCCATTGAATTACTCACCCCCGTTTAGCACACTGTCTTAGAATGTGCCATGGTAAAACATATAGGCAAGACAAGTAGCAGCCGTAATTATTGCTCCCAAAAGCCAAATAATAGGCCATAACAATAAAGGTTTGTTCCAAAGTTGAGCATCTTGGGGCGTTTCCTCTAAATATACTACCTCTAAGTTTCTCCCGGGCTTAACGCCGAAGGTTCCAAAGCTAAATAAAGGCACAGATTCATGTTTATAAACCTCACCGTTCCTCGCTGTGTAATAATACTGAACAAGGTCATAAGTGTGGACACCGATGCTCTTACCATCAAAGTAATATCTATCTACTTTTTCATTTGAAGTAACCGTCGCTAGAACTCTGATTCCACGTCTCAATAACTTAAATGATATGACTGAGTCTTTTCCAAAGACGATGATAGCTAGAATACTACTTCCAATTAGCCAATACACAGCCATACTTTTCCGTCCCCTGCCCTTTTTTCTCTAGTGGATGTAGATTGTATTCTATGCGACCAATGTCTTTAAAGGGTTTTATCATCACTACGCCCGCGCCAGAATATTCCTTTCCATATATATATCGTTCTTTTTTCAGATATCTACAAGTGCTTACCCCATAAAACCATTTTCCCATATAATTAGTCTAATTTAATGTAAGGGTAAATAACCGGTTAAGCCTTATAGAGTACATACAGGGGAGGCATGGTATGGTTCCTGTAGATAAAGATAAGGTTAGAAAGGCGTGCAAGGGTGATAATGGTGCTTTTTCTGATCTTATTCAGGAGAGAAAGGATGATATTTATAGAATTGCTTATACCTATATGAAGAACAGCGAGGACGCGCTTGATATTGTTCATGAGGTTGTTTATAAGGCATTTCTATCTGTTAAAAAGATTAAAAACCCGGAGTTTTATAACACCTGGCTAACTAAGGTTACGATCAACTGTTGTATTGATCATTTGAAAAAGAATCGTAGGTTTCCTGTTTGGGAGGAGAAATACGGTATTAAAGAATTGGAGTATATATCTGATCATGGCGAGGATGATATTAACTTAATTGCCGGTATTGATTTGTTTAAACAGCGATGGAGCCGAATTGGATAGAGGTAGTCAGGCCTGGATAGGAGTCAAGAATCAGAATCAAGCTATTTACACTGGCGGGTTAATTTCTCAGCCAGCCAATATACTCATGGCAAATGGACTTTTGAGGTTAGGCCAATTAACGGTGATCCCATTCAGGTGAATTTGGATATATAGTCGCCTATTTTTTAAATGGGAGGGGCAACCCTCCCATTAACTTGTGCCCTACTACATTCTCCACCACGAGGAAAAAGGGATGGACTCAGGGTCAAATAATGGAACTGTTTCACCGATTTGAGGATAGAGCAGATTCACTCCTGATTTAGCTGCCGCCGGCAAGGCTCGCTCTATAGGTTCGGCCCAGCCATGAAGAGCAAGAGTAAAAGCACACCAATGAATTAGCATCATATTTTTGGCCTGTACATCTATATTAGCCTGTACAGCTTCTTCCGGTGTCATATGAACCCAGTACCAACGCGGATTATATTGACCACCTTCCATTAAGGCGATATCAAAAGGTCCGTATTTTTGCCCGATTTCCTTGAAATGTTGGTCATATCCGCCATCTCCGCTGGTGTAGAAACGCGAATGTTTCCCCACTATGACCCAACCGCCCCATAAGGTAGTATCTCTATTAAAGATACCTCTTCCCGAAAAATGTTTTGAGGGAGTCAGTGCAACGGTTAACCCTTGGAATTCAGCTTCATCCCACCAATTGAATTCTGTAATCCTTTCTTTCTCAATTCCCCATCGAAGCAAATGAACACCGACACCATGAGGAACGAAGAAATGGCCGACTTTGCTTTTTAATTTCTGAATGGATCGGTAATCCAGGTGGTCGTAATGGTCATGCGTAATAAAAACGGCATCAATAGGCGGCATTTCATAAATTATATATAATAGATCCCCACTATAACGTTTGACTCCGGCAAAATGAACAGGTGAAGCAATTGGACCCAGCATAGGGTCTACCAGTAGTTTTCTATTATCTATACT
>JBLMZW010000037.1:0-2649 GCA_050259035.1 Chitinophagales bacterium
TGGCGATACGGGCCATAACCTCAACCGCCTCAGTCGGAAAACTCCCGGCAGCGGTTTCTCCAGAAAGCATGATGGCGTCTGCCCCATCGAAAATAGCGTTGGCTACATCGGAAGCTTCGGCCCTGGTAGGACGCGGCGTATGAATCATCGACTCCAGCATCTGAGTAGCGATGATAACTACTTTTCCCGAGATCCTACATTTTTCTATGATCGACTTCTGAACCAGAGGCACATCTTCAGTGGGAATCTCCACCCCAAGATCCCCCCGGGCTACCATAATCCCATCAGCCATCTTAATTATCTCATCCAGGCTGTCAACGCCTTCCTGGCTTTCAATCTTAGCAATAATATCAATATCGACCCCTCGTTCCTCCACCAGGCGCCGGATGGCGATAACATCCTGCGGGGTGCGGACAAAAGAGGCGGCGATAAAATCGACCCCCTGATCAATACCGAAATTTATATCACTTACGTCTTTATCACTTAAAAAAGGCAGGTTGCTTCTGACCCCGGGAACATTGACCCCCTTGCGTTCCCCCAGTTCTCCCCCGTAAACCACCTGGCATATGATATCACAGTCCACGATCTCTTCGACCTGAAGGCTTAAAAATCCATCCGCCAGCAGTATCCGATCCCCGGGTTTAACATCGGCCGGCAGCCCTTCAAAACTCACCTGAACCATAGTCTCATCCCCGCAAATCGGGCGGGTGGTCAGAGTAAAACGCTGGCCATTCTTTAAAATGACTTTGCCGCATTTTAAAGTACCGGTTCTTATTTCCGGGCCCTTAGTATCCAGCATAATAGCGGTA
This sequence comes from Chitinophagales bacterium, assembly GCA_050259035.1. Classification (GTDB taxonomy): domain Bacteria; phylum Bacillota; class Syntrophomonadia; order Syntrophomonadales; family DTU052; genus JBLMZW01. The sequence goes on from JBLMZW010000037.1 coordinate 810, forward strand.
GGAAGCCCCAGTGATCTTGAAATCTCCTTGACCAGATTAATCCTTCTGGCATGTTCTTCATGAGTTCCATGGCTAAAATTCAGGCGGGCAATATTCATCCCGCCTAACAGCAATTCCTTAATCTTTTCCGGGCTATCCGAAGCCGGCCCCAACGTACAAATAATCTTGGTCTTACGCAAAAACTCTCCCCCTCAGATTGACAGTATTCTAGTCAGGTCATAAACCTCCTGGCTGATTTGTTTGGCTCCTGCTACGACTTCCTTCAAATCCACTGGCATCAATTGCCCGTTTTGCATGCCAATCATACAATTGGTTATACCCTGACTGATGACCTCTACCGCATGGTGCCCCATACGTGACGCCAGGATCCGATCGGCCGCGGTAGGAGTGCCTCCCCGCTGAGTATGACCCCAAACCGTAACCCGGGTCTCATGCTGACTTAATTTCTCTATCTCTTTTCCCAGGTTAATAGCACTGCAGCAGCCCTCGGCAACCACAATAATACTGTGCACCTTACCCCGGTTAACCCCGGCATTTATCCTGGCTACAATGTCATTAACGTCAAAAGGTATCTCCGGAACCAATATTGACTCCGCGCCTCCGGCCAGGCCGGCGGCCAGGGCTATCTGTCCCGATTCGCGCCCCATAACCTCAATTATGAAGATACGCTCATGAGAAGTTGCGGTATCTCTGATCCGATTAATGGCATCCAGTACGGTATTTACCGCGGTATCAAAACCGATAGCGTTGTCAGTTCCCGGTACATCATTATCGATGCTGGCAGGGATCCCCACTACGTTAATCCCTAGTTTACTGAGTTCCAGTCCACCCTGCAGGGACCCGTTGCCCCCGATCACTATCAGGTCTTTGATGCCGAAATATGCCAGGGCTTCGGCCGCCCGCATTCTCATAGCTTCTTCCCGGAACTCCCGGGTTCGTGAGGTAAAAAGGATGGTACCTCCACGGTGAATGATGTCTCCCACCGAGTTGGCTGTCATTTTCACGAAATCGTGATAAATCAGGCCGTAAAATCCCCGTCTGACCCCGAATACCGTCATCCCTCGGAATACAGCTGAGCGAACTACAGCCCTGATGGCGGCATTCATTCCCGGTGCGTCGCCGCCGCTGGTAAGCATGGCAATTCTTTTGGTCGGTTGACTTTTTTCCTGCGTTTCTATCACTTCTCCAAACTGTCGCTATTGAGCATACCGTGTTTGGTATGGACCTCCGCCTTGCCGCGAATTTTGATAGCGGAAGTATGTTCAGTAAATTGGGCCACCATTACTTCGCCTTTGTCCAGCTTCTCGGAATGGTGGAACCGGGTATCCCGGCCCCGGGTTAACCCTATGATGGTCACCCCGTTTTCCAGAGCCTTCACCACTATATAGTCTTCTCCCCATCCGTTTTCATTCATGCTATTCACCTCCATTTTTCTTGGTTCGAGGTATTAAATATCCCGAAACCCCTTATCTTCTGCGCCACACCATATACTACCCCGGCCGCATAAAGCGGACAGTTTATTCCAAAACGGCTCCGATAAATCAATCCAGTATTTTTCATCCATTTGAATTATCCTTCCCTGAGCCCGGTGAAGATAAACAGGGGTTTTCCCGGGGTATTTACTTAGAAGTTTGACCAGAGCTTCGCGTGTGAATCCATTGCTGTCAATGTTGATATGCAAACCATCAATCTCAGTGGACAATACTTTGATGGAGCGGGCTATTACCTTTAATTCTTCCTCGTTATTAATGAGTTTGCCTTCTAAAGTAATGGCTCCCTCACCTTTGATAGTATCACAACAAGACCGGTAAATGGAAGGGAATACCATAACTTCCACCCG
>JBLMZW010000038.1:0-8278 GCA_050259035.1 Chitinophagales bacterium
TGGCTTCTGCTCCTGCAGCCTGCCTTATAAAAGCTCTCATAAACTTTTGTTGTCGCTGAATCCTGCCTATGTCACCCATTCCGTCACTTCGATAGCGGACATAGGCCAATGCATCATGCCCATCTAAATGCTGTTTGCCGGCCATTAAGTCAATATCTTCGGCGGGGTAATACATTCTTTTTTCGACACTTAGATCGACCCCACCCATAGTATCAATCAGATCTTCAAAGCCCTCAAAGTCAACCTGAATATAGCCATCAATATTTATTTCCAATAAGCCTTCGATAGTTTCTATAAGAAGGTCAGAGCCTCCTTTGGCGTTGGCATAATTAATCTTACGGTCATGGTCCTCTCCCGGAATACTTACTCGGGAATCCCTGGGAACCGAAAGCAAATCAATGCGGTTTATTTGAGGATGAATAAAGGCCAAAATCATAGTATCAGAACGAGAAGATTCATTTTTATTTCGTGCATCAACGCCATATAACAGGATTATCTTATCAGACGGTTTTTTCTTAAACAATCCACCACTTGCCGGGCCAAAGTTAGGATTAAAATATTGTCCTGCCAATGAACCTATAAGAAAAAATCCAATGAAGATAATTGGTATAATTAAAATTCCGTATCTCTGACGCGTTCGTTTCGATCTCATAACTGCATATTCTCCCTTGCCTGTTTGTTCAGTTCTTTTTGTCCCTTAAAACCATAAAGGCAAAGCGTGGTAAAGCCAGCTGTCTTTCCAGTCGACTCGGTTCCCGCAATAATCGGTATAACCATTCCAATCCCATATTACGCCAGATACGAGGAGCTCTTTTGGAAAAGCCGGCTAAAACGTCAAATGTACCGCCTATTCCAATGCAAACAGGAACTTTAATTGTATCCAGATATTTCGCTATCCAATATTCCTGTTTGGGCGCTCCCAGGGCAACCAGTAATATCTGTGGTTTAGCCTTTTGAATTCTAGCAATTATTGTTTCTTCTTCTTTTTCAGTAAAGTATCCATTATCAGTCCCAACCACCTTTAATAAGGGGTAGTCTTTTTCTAATCTGATCTTTAGCTCCGAGGCTACTCCCGGGCGGCCTCCGAAAAGATATACACTCCATTTTTGAGTGTTTCCCTCTTCCATGATCCGCTGGGTTAAATCTATACCTGTCACTCTTTGCACATTGGGATACCCGGCCCTTTTTAAAGCCCAAATGGTGCCGATCCCGTCCGGGGTCACCAAATCGGCATTAGCATAAATACTGCAGAGCTCTGTTTCATATTGCGCCCGGTAAATCATTTCCGCGTTAAGAGTGATTATTTGAGAGGGTTTTCCCTTTTTAATCGCAGAATCAACGAAGGATAAAGCGGCAGGCATATCGATAACATCTACCCGGCAGCCAAGTATTTTAGCCTTCTGTAAGTTTCGTTCCACCAAAAGCCATCCCCCGTCCAGTTACGTGTATAATGTTAATATTTAATATAACGGTGTGCAATCGTTTCATAATTTTGGCAATTAGAAAGGGGCGCCGATTAAACGCCCCTTTGTCACTCTTAAGTTGCAATTCTATTCTATAATTTACCTACCTGGTTAGCCACCATTTCCAGGGTCTGGTCTTCGGCCTGAATTACTTTCTGGGACATCTCATAAGTCCTCATGGCCGAAATCAACTCAACCATCTCAACAACAGCGTTAACATTGGAATTTTCAAGATAAGCCTGGGCTAAACCGGTGCTGTCTACCAATGTTTCTTCGCCTTCCTTGGCTTGAAACAGGTTATTGCCTATCTTTTGTAATTGTTTATTATCCTCAAACTTAACAATTTTAAATTGTTCAAGTGTTCCGTCAGGAAGTAAAATATTACCCTGACCATCAGTTTTTATGCTGTCACCCGGATTAATGTATCCGTTTTTTCCCATTACCGAATATCCGTCCGTCGTGACTAAACGACCGCTGGCATCTATTTTAAAGGCACCATTTCTAGTGTATCGTATTCCTTCTGGCGTTTCGATACAAAAATAGCCCTCGGATGTTAGGGCAAAATCATTAGGGTTTTCTGTACCCACAATATTTCCGGATTCAAAATTAGTTGCCACTTCATCAATAACTACTCCGGTACCCATCCATCCAATGGTTTGAGGAGAAATTGCTTTCGGTATGCTTCCCTTATAATCTACTTCACCCAGACGCTTTAATAGAATTTCAGGAAAGGCTTTGGTAACAGCTAAGTCCTTTTTAAAGCCCGGAGTATTAGCATTCGCCAGGTTATTGGCTAGCACATCCTGACGCACCATTTGTGCCATCATCCCCGAACAGGCTGTATATAGGCCGCGGATCATGGTTGATCCCTCCCTTAAGTACAACGGAAACAGCGGGCCAAACCCGCTGTTGTTTTACATTATTAAAATTATCGAACTGAAGTATGTCAATCTTTAGTATTATTTAATTTATATTATTACCTTATGTTGTCTCTTGTTTTTGGATAGTAAAGACATGTTTTTCAATGCTTTCCCTGTCCCCAGGGCTACACATGAGATGGAATTGTCGGCCACATAAACCGGCAGATAGGTTTCTTTACTTATTATAGTGTCCAAACCGTTCAACAAGGCACCGCCACCGGTCATTACTATTCCATTGTTAAGTATATCAGCCGCCAATTCTGGCGGAGTAACTTCAAGTACCCGTTTAACGGCTTCAATAACTGCTTCAACTGGTTCCTGTAAGGCATGCCAGCTTTCGTGAGCTGAAACCTTCACTGTTTTAGGCAACCCCGATAATAGATCGCGGCCCTTGACTTCCATGTATTCGTTCTGTTTAGCGGCAGGATATGCGGTGCCTACGTTTATTTTAATTTCTTCCGCTGTTCTTTCCCCAATTAACAAGTTATGTTCCCTTCGAACAAAGCGAACAATAGCTTCGTCGAACTTGTCCCCTCCTACTCGAAGAGATGTCTGAACCACAGTTCCGTCACGGGACAAGACAGCTATATCAGTGGTACCGCCTCCAATGTCAACCACCATATTTCCCCTGGTTTCGGATATATTAATTCCAGCACCCAGGGCCGCAGCTAGAGGTTCTTCGATAATAAATGCCTTTCGTGCACCCGATTGTAATATCGCCTGTCGTACAGCTCTTTCCTCTACATCGGTTGCACCGCTGGGTACACAAACCACCACCCGGGGTTTAAATAGCAGGCTTTTTCCAACTACCTTTTTGATAAAATACGAAAGCATCTTTTCCGTAACTTCATAATCCGCGATTACACCATCCTTTAATGGTCGTATCGCTACAATGTGCCCGGGTGTTCTCCCCAGCATCCGTCGAGCTTCTTCACCTACTGCTATTACTTTTTCCGTCTGTTTATTGATGGCTACGACAGAAGGTTCGTGAAGAACAATTCCTTTACCCCGCAAAAATACTAAAACCGTAGCGGTTCCGAGGTCTATCCCTAGATCTTCGGCAAAGAACACAGACGTTAATCCTCCTTATTAGAACCCCTGTCCCCAAATTTTAGCAGCGGTGACCCCACTGCTTAGTATGATATTATAGCATATTTTGTCCAATATATTTTTGTCTTGTCGCTTCTCCTCCTCTAATATGCCGTTCAGCTTTATTCTTATCCATAATTTTTTTTACTTCCTCGGCGAGATCTTTGTTTATTCTGGGCAACCTTTCCGAAATATCTTTGTGAACCGTGCTTTTGCTTATGCCGAATATATCGGCGGTCTGTCTTACTGTGGCGGATGTTTTTTGTATGTACTTGCCTACTTTTACTGCCCGCTTGCGAATGTAGTTTTGCATCGCTTATCCCCCAGCTTTTTTTAAAATGTTTATTCAGCCGGGTTTCAGCGTATTCGATGATTCAATATTTTATCCGGTAAATTTGAATACTGTGATAATAGTGATATAGGACTTGCTTATAGGTATACCCCTTTTTTGCTGCCCCATTGGCCCCATACTGACACATGCCTACACCATGACCATATCCATGCGTTGTTATTACAATACAGTCGTTTTTTTCGGATATCGTAAATTGACTGGAGGGTAAATGAAGCTGTTTTCGAAAGTATAATCCGCTGACCGGTTTGTCTTGAATGACCATTGTTTTCACATGACCGGAATCGGTTAGGGCAACTATTTCAATGTTTGGTTTCTTTAGAATCGAAAGGCCCAGGGCCTTTTCAATATCGGCATTACTGTAAATTGCCTTTTTTGTATAATACGGAGAATCTTTATCCCAGGGACAATAGGCTGCCTGCAAATATTGCCTTTTTGAGCCCCAGACATTTTTAGAATCCTCCGTGAATCCTCCGCAGGTTGAATGATATGACGGCTCAATTAATTCACCATTATAGGTTAGAACTTCTCCTTTTGTTTGCTTTACCGCTTTTTCAACTTTATCAATTTTCCAGGTATACTTTTTCCTGAAAGGAACGTTTTTCCAATCAACATATGCCTGGCAGTGTTCCGGTAGATCACATACAGCTACTTGATCGGAATGAGTTTCTTTCGCAAAGTATTTGCGCAGGGCATAACTGCGAGCACATACCGCCTGTGCTTTCAGAGCTTCGGGCTCGAAGCTGGCCGGCATTTCAGCTAAAACTACCCCGACCAAATATTCTTCGAGTGGTATTGTACGCACTTCACCTGTTTTTGTAATTGTCAGCTTGATTTGGGGTTCCACGGATTGATCCATTTTGGAAAAGATCAGGGTTATTATTAATGTTAATGCGAAAATCATAGAAAGGCATTTATACTTGTTCAGGTGGATAACCCCCCGCTTTTTTCATTTGACTTAATAGTATGTTGCGGGGGATTTTGAAATACCGCTCTAATAGCAAAAAGAAAACCCCCTTACGGGGATTGCTTAATTTATGTACTTTCTTACAGAGTCCTGAGCCGTTTCCTTTTTTCCGCGGCGGCTTGATACTGTTGTTGATATAATTCCATGTTACGCGCGCGCCTTATTCTTAGGAGTTGTTCACGACGCCGTTTGTGCTCAAGACCTTTTTTCTCGATTCTCTTTGTCGCCAGGTAAAGAAGAAAAACAATAATGCCTTTGCATCCGAAATATATTGCGACTGATAGAAGGAATATTTTTTGAAAGGCTGTCATCGCGCAACACCCCCCCTATTTCGGTTAATTCTACCTACATAACCATTTATCCTGCTATAATAGATAATTTTGTTTGACAAATAAATTTTTACTATATTGGGCGGTAATAATTTGCATATTAATACGCGATGCTGCATGGAGCATTTCCTCTTGGTCTAAAAGAAATGGCGTGAAAGGAGGCCATGCTGGGAGCGATTTAATGACCGATATGCTTTGATTTGCGCTGTTCATATTGCTGGTATTGTTTAGCGTACTTTTCTCGGTTTGAAGCCCATCTTTTTCGGATAATCGCCTCCCGTTTGCGTTTTAAGACCAAAGACCGCTTTTCAATTCTTTTCGTTGCTATATATAATGTAAGGAATATGACACCTTTAGCGAGGAAGTAGAGTGCGGTGAACAAAAGGAATACCTTTTGTAAGTGAGTCATCGACTCTTCCTCCACAAACAACCTTTATCTTTAACATTTGTTTCGGGATCTTTTGTGTAGTTTATTGCTCCTAGCGCCAATAACGCTATAATTGCCTAAACGCGGATTTTGGCAACTAGCATAAACGCGATGAGTAGTCCATAAATAGTAAGGGTTTCAATAAATGCAAGGGTTATGAAAAGAAGTGTTCGAATCTGATCTGAAGTCTCTGGTTGCCTGGCTATACTCTCTAGGGCTTTTCCTCCAACTATGCCTTGCCCTAATCCACCTCCTATTGCAGCGATTGCAACGGAAATGGCCGCAGCAATACCGATAAGTCCCATAACTCCTCCCCCTTTTTTCTCTCTCTCTTTAAGTATTTAATTACATCATTCCGACAAAGGTCCTTTGTGAGTAGAGACATGACCTCCCTTCCACATACTAGCATTACTTCTCTGTCTATTGCTGTTTTTCCTTCTCTTTTTTGGAAATTTAATGTCTTTATTACTTCATTATTCCTTTTTTCAATCGTTGCTCTAATGACTAGTACCTGTTCTATCATATGATTATGAAGTTCAAATGATGCTGAAGTGCAAGAGAGGTGCAACTGGATCAGTTCCCAAAACCTGCACCTCTCAGTACTTTATTCATTAGCCCTTGCCATAAATATGGCAAGGATATAATCATATAAAGTGCAAAGATGCGCGGCCTAAATCAGTTCCCTTAGCGTCGCGCATCTAGTACTTTATTCATTAGCCCTTGCCACACCTGTGGCAAGGATATAATCGTCTAAAGTGCAAGAGAGGTGCAACTGGATCAGTTCCAAAAAATTGCACCTCTCAGTACTTTATTCCTTAGCCCTTGTCGGCAAGGTATTTGATTATATAAAGTGCAAAGATGCGCGACCTAAATCAGTTCCCTTAGCGTCGCGCACTTAGTACTTTATTCCTTCGGACGATTTCGCATATTTTACCCGAGCCAAGCGAGGAGTAAAATACCGAAATCTTGCGGCCCGTCGGCTTTAGCTGACGAGCTTCATTATTTGCCACACATGTGGCAAGTATATAACCGTCTAAACAAAAAAGGGCCGGTTATCCGGCCTCTTTGTTCTTATGAGCCAATCTCTTTTTTTGAAACTCTTTGCCTTTTTTCTCAATTCTTTTAGTTACCAGGTTCATAATCAAAGCAATGATAACCTTAACAGCAAGGTAGCCTGCTACCATTATTAGAAATAGCTTCTGTAAATCATTCATGCTCGACCCCTACCATTTACTTGATTTGGTCTGCATTGTTTGACTCTATTATAACCTTAAACAAAAGCCGGGGAGATTTTCCCCGGCTTTTTCAATACACTAGTTCTTGAGGTCCATCTCTGCTGCCTTGAGACGTGCCAGTGCTCTCGCGAGGGCCATTTCAGCCCGAGTATGACTCAGACGTTCCTGTCTTTCTATGAGTCTGGCTTCGGCTCTTTCTTTCGCCGCCTTAGCCCGGAGTACATCTATTTCCTCTCCGAATTCGGCAGTCTCCACCAGAACCTTTGCCTCATTATCAATGACTTCCATGAACCCGCCGGCTACTGCCATGCACCGCCTCGTGCCATCCTTATCGATAAATCTTAGAACTCCGACTTTAAGTCCGGCTATCAAGGGAGCATGGTTTCTCAATACACCCAGTTCACCTTCGGCAGCAGGAACCACTGCAAACTCGACCTCTTCACTGAGGACGATACGTTCCGGGGTTACTACTTCCAGTATATAGGTGTTGTCTGCCATACACTAGCCCTCCTGCTTTCTCGCCTTCTCCACTGCAGTATCTATACTTCCTACCATATAGAAGGCGTTTTCAGGCAAATCATCATGTTTGCCTTCAAGGACTTCGGTGAAGCTACGGACTGTCTCAGAAACCGGTACATAAATTCCAGGCGAACCTGTGAACTGCTCAGCAACGTGGAACGGCTGCGAAAGGAATCTCTGCATCTTACGAGCACGAGCTACGACCAATTTATCTTCGTCTTGTAGTTCATCCATACCCAGAATGGCTATGATATCCTGTAATTCTTTGTATCTCTGCAATATCTTCTGAACGCCACGAGCTGTATTATAATGATCCATTCCCAGAATGTTAGGATCCAGAATCCGAGAGGTTGAATCCAACGGGTCAACCGCCGGGTAGATTCCCAATTCTGAAATCTGCCGGGATAGAACTGTTGTAGCGTCCAAGTGGGCGAAGGTATTAGCTGGCGCCGGGTCAGTCAGGTCGTCAGCAGGTACATAAACCGCTTGTGCTGAAGTGATTGATCCCTTTACAGTGGAGGTAATGCGCTCCTGGAGAGTACCCATGTCAGTCGCTAGAGTAGGCTGATAACCCACAGCGGATGGCATACGGCCCAGTAGTGCGGACACCTCATTACCAGCTTGTGCAAAACGGAATATATTATCAATGAATATCAACACGTCTTGTCCCTGGACATCACGGAAATATTCGGCAACGGTCAATCCGGTGAGACCTACTCTCAATCTGGCTCCGGGAGGCTCGTTCATCTGCCCGTAAACCAGAGCGCATTTTGCCAAAACGCCGGATTCCTTCATTTCATTCCAGAGGTCGTTGCCTTCACGAGTCCGCTCACCCACTCCGGTGAACACTGAATATCCGCCGTGTTCATAAGCGATGTTGCGTATTAATTCCATAATAACAACGGTCTTACCTACGCCGGCACCGCCGAATAGACCTATCTTACCACCCTTAGCATAGGGGCAAATCAGGTCAAGTACTT
>JBLMZW010000039.1:0-4409 GCA_050259035.1 Chitinophagales bacterium
CCAGACGGGCAATCTCTGCCGCACCAAAATTCCCCATGGCATAAACCGCCCAGACACCTAGAATCAATATCACGGCTACTCCGGCCATTATCCAGGGGACCAGTTTAGTTGCGGCGGGTAAAGGCACCTCATCCATTGGAAGCGCGCCAGTTGGTTCTAATTCGGCCGGTTCAGGGCTGTCCATCAGGATGGCAGCGGCCTGTTCTTCAGGAAGGTCGGGGGCTGGTTGATCCATATTGGATTGGCCTTCGTTATGTACAGGTTCGTTTACCACTGGTGAAGCTTCTACCGCTGTCATTTCAGGCGGGTTTTCATTCGGCGATAGGCTGCTCTGGGCACCGCATTTGCTGCAGAAACGCGCCTCATCCTGTAACTCATTTCCACACTGGGTACAATACTTCATCTTTTCTCTCCTCTCCTGATAAGAATAAAGCTCGATCAACTTCCACATTCCCGTGTTCGCAAGCCTTAAGGGCAATAGGATCTTAAACAAGTGCAGTCGTGCTCTCGCTTAAGACTGTATGAAATTACCTCTATCCCCCGGCGAACTTTAGGACCACGTCCTATTTTATCTTATTTTGCATTTTATCTTCAATAAACCGTTAAGATATGGCAGCAGCCGTTTACCTCTTTCGTGATTTGATTCGTTATGCTAAGATGCTCACCAGAGGGGAAAACTGTTGATTAGACGGTTTTCCAATGGAGTTGGGATATACCCGGTTGGATACGCCATCCCATTGGAAGTATCGATATTTTCATGGGAGGCAGTAATGTATTACGAACGACTTGCATTCTGGATTTTTCTCGCCGTTTTGGCTACTCTGGTAATTGGAGGACTTATATTCGCGGTTATGATTTGGCGACTGTAAGCGGATGGGCGGCTGACAGGAGAACCGTCCCCTTGTCAGAAAGGAAGTAGGATATGAATAAGAAGAAGCGTCTAACACCTAAGCAAATTCAGCAAAGGTGGATCATAGCAATTATAGTTGTTGGAGTTCTGGCCGGAACTTCGGCTCTTTTCGGAGTTTATCAGCCCCGGGTCAGAAACGAAAATGTCCCCACGGTTAAAGACTTTAAAGCTATGGAGTATATACCGTTACAAAAGGGAAATTATTGGCTTTATACTTACGAAAGACGTACCGCGTCTGAAGGCGGTAAGGTAGATAAAACCAGCGGACGGATCAGGATGGAGGTTAAACGGACCTATCAGGATTCCGGATATTTTCTGGCTGTAGTTCAGGGTGACCCGTTGAGTTGCGATTCTAAGGCCACCGTGGGTTACCTGGTCAGTTCAAATAAGGTTTTTAACATTCCGGCGGATCAATTAAAAGAATTTGAGGCTGCGGCTCGAAGCAAGTCGGACCTGCCTATGGACCGCTTAACCAGTGAAAATAATCCGATTCTGGAACTGCCGTTGTTCGAGGGACAGCGCTGGGGCCTGAACCAATACATGGCCAGGTCTGACGGCAAGTACACCTGGATTGTAACTCGCCAGAGATACGAAGTATTGGGGAGCGACGAACGTGCTCCAGTAGCCAAGTGCTATGATTTAGAATACAAGACCACGGGTGATCGCCAGACTCTTACTTTTGCCCCGGCAATGGGGATTCTCTCCACCGGCTATAAGCATTTTGGCACTACGGATGAATTCGAGGTTAATCTAATCGGCATCCATTTGGAATAGAAAACCACAAGGCACATACGCATGTAAGCCGTTCATCTTGAGAAAGCTTGCTTGGCATCAATCAGCCCTTCGTCGTAGGCTTTTCTGATAATAAGGTATTCTCCGCGTCTGGCGAAATATAAGGTGCTGTAATTCCTTTGTATTTGCGTACCATGGAACAAATAGTATTCCATGATCTTAATACCTTCATCATTATCAACATGCCCCAGCGCAAAATCAATGAACTTTGATTCGGCCAAAGTCATGCTTTTATTAAGGTGCTTCATGATTTCTCCAATTGATGTTTTGGTGCCCTCTTTCGCTAGGCTGATGTAATACTGTAATATGGTTTGCCCCATTAGATCACCTCATAAGGCCGACAATATTTGTGCTCCATCAGCAAAAATATTACTAATATAGAACAGCATAAATTGCTTCCGAAAACCGCTGTCGCCCAGCATTTTATCTCGATACTCGGGGCTCTGCTGATAATAAACTACACCCATATCGATGTAATGGAAGATCAGATTCCTGTCCAAGTTGCTCTTTATAAGACCGTTTTCAATCCCTTCATCAATAAGAGTCAGCATAGCGCGTCTGTATGTTTGTAAATACAGATCATATTCGCTTTTAATGGCGTTGTTATACTTTGTAAGTTCTCGGCACAATTCAAGTTTCCCACTGTTTGCAAAGTCACTAATAATATCCAAGAAGTCATATAGTTTTTTAATCAGCGCTCCATCAGAAGAATTGGTACTTTTCAGTTTTTCTGTATAATCGGAAAAAATTTGCTTACTGACTTCAAAATACAAGGAATCCTTATCCACGAAATACTTATATATCGTGACTTTAGAGACGTTTGAGTTTTCAGCAATATCGTCCATTGTTGTTTTCTTGATGCCATCACGGATGAATAGATTTATCGTTGTGTTTAATATCTTATCTGCTTTTTTGTTCATACTCATTCTGCCACCTCATAACGGACAAAGCGCTTAATTGTAAAATTTCTTGTTTTCGCGTCCAATATCCGGCCCCGGTTTGCTCGTGCAGTTGTTTTGCTGCATATGGCGTTACATTCAAAATGTCGCCCCAATAAAACTGTACTTTCTTTACTATATTAGTTCATTTAGTACTGTATGTAAAGAAAAAATCAGGCCCGTACATTAGTGGTGCGGGCCTGCTCATATTATGTGCTTTCAGAGAGTAAGTGGGGCGTCCTTTTTCCTCTTCATAATGTTTAGGGCATGAACATGCCGCCGTCACAATGAATGCACTGGCCAGTGACATATGATGATTCATCACTGGCCAAAAACAGGCACACGTTGGCCACTTCCTCTACTGTGCCCCAGCGCCCCAGGGGAGTGATAAGCTTGGCCAGTTCCCTGATGTTTTCCGGAGTTTTCATGAACATTTCGGTTACGATAGAGCCCGGGGCCACCGCATTTACGGTTACCCCTTTGCCCCCTAATTCCCGGGCTGCGGCCCTGGTCATTCCTATTATTCCCGCTTTGGAAGCAGCGTAATTAGCTTGCCCCACATTGCCGAATCGACTGATGGATGAGATGTTTACAATTTTTCCGTAGCCCTTTTCCCGCATAAGGCCGGCCACCGCCTGCAAGCAATTAAAACTCCCCTTTAAATTGACCTTTATCACCGTGTCCCAGTTCTCTTCGCTCATTTTGTGGATCATAGCATCCCTGGTAACACCTGCATTGTTGACAAGTATATCTACCGTGCCAAAACGTTCCCGAGTCTGTCGCACCATTTCCTCTACCTGAGTCCGCTCAGTTACATCTGCCCTGATGCCTAAGGCCGTTCCTCCCTGTTCGTTGATTGCTCCTTCTACTCTTTTAATCTCGTCTTCATTGAGATCACATATTACTACTGATGCCCCCTCTAGGGCGAATCTGCGAGCGATTCCTTCCCCTATTCCCTGGGCAGCCCCGGTTATGATGGCTACCTTATCTTTAAGCCGCATCTAAATCCCCCCTTATGCGAATTCCTTCTCCACTTCCTGGCGCAGCAGTTTCTTTTCAATCTTGCCCAGGAGAGTCATAGGCAGTGAATCGCGGAATATGAACTGCCGGGGTATCTTATAATCAGCCAGATAATCCTGCAGGAATCTCTGAATGGCATCTCCGTCCAACGTCTCTCCCGGCTGAGGTACCACATAGGCACGCCCCACTTCGCCCATTATCTTATGAGGAACTGCCACACAGGCGCACATCATCACTCCGGGATAGCGCATGATATATTCTTCTACCTCGGCCGGATATACGTTATAGCCGCCGGTAATGTACAATTCCTTTGCCCGACCCACCATACGAAGGTTTCCATCCTCGTCGATTAGGCCGAGATCGCCGGAATAGAACCAGCCTTCTTCATCGATGGCCGCTGCGGTAGCCTCCGGAAGCTTGTAATATTCTTTAATTACAGAAGTTCCCCGGTAGGCAATCTCTCCCGGTGTGCCGTCCGGAACCGGGTTGCGCTCCTTATCTACTAGCTTCATTTCAAATTCCGGGGCACATCTGCCCACGGTTTTATTTAAAGTTTCTAAACTGGCACCCTTGGGCGTATAGGTAATAAGGCCGCTGACCTCGGTCAAACCCAGGGAATTGTAGCAATTAGGGCATATGGTGTTGACCATTTTGGTGAGCAATTCCATGGGGGCCATGGCCCCACTGATCAGCACAATACGCACGGAAGAAAGGTCATATTTATCATAATCCGGCTGAGCGAATTCCAT
>JBLMZW010000040.1:0-5165 GCA_050259035.1 Chitinophagales bacterium
GGTGGTAGAGTTAATTAAGGGGCGCCCAACAAAAGACTTTAAGGCAGCCTCCATGGCCTGAGGATTGGTGGAATCAATGGAAATCGGGACATCAACTGCGGCTTGGATTTCCAGGACCGCTTTGGTCATAGCCGCCGGTTCATCTATACCCGGAACTCCCATATTCACATCCAGTATAGGAGCACCCGCTTCCACCTGCTTTCTTGCCTCGTCAACCACTATCTCCATCCGGTCTTCCCGGATATCTTCCGCCAGTTTCTTACGGGCGGTGGGGTTTATCCTCTCGCCGATAAATGCCGGGTAGCTGTTATTATTAATAAATACCGTCCGGGAACGGGAACAAAAAGCCCAGTTCCTACTAACTGTTCGGGCTATTGGAACACTCCCTTTAAGGGCTTCGGCCATCGCCTTTATATGATCAGGAGTGGTGCCACAACAGCCGCCGATGATATTGGCTCCGGCATCCCGAAGTTCCAGAGCATAAATTGCCATTTCTTCAGGGCTTTCCGGAAATACCGTAACCCCATCTACCAGGCTGGGCAGCCCGGCGTTAGGTTCCACTGAAATAAAAAGATTAGTCGTATTAGCCATCCTGGCTATTAAGGGCAAAAGCTGCCGTGCTCCTCCCGAACAATTAGCGCCTACAGCCATAACCCCCAGAGATTCCAGTATTAAAGCACCGGTAACCGGATCAGTACCCATCATGGTGCGCCCATCCGGTTCGAAGGTAAGGTGAGCCAGTATCGGAAGTGACGTGTTATCCCGGGCCGCTATTACTGCAGCCCTGAGTTCCCCGATGTCAGTCATGGTCTCAAACGATATTAAATCTGCTCCGGCCTTTTCTGCGGCCCTGGTCTGCTCGCTGTAAACCTCATAAAGATCGTCAAAATAAACACTGCCAGTCGGGTAAAGTAATTTACCGGTAGGACCTACGGATACAGCTACCAGAGCCCGATTCTCGGCTGCCCGGCGCGCTGCTGCAACTGCTTTGGCAGTAACCTCTTCCACTCGCTCGGCCATCCCATACTCGGCCAGTTTAAGACGATTTCCCCCGAAGGTATTGGTCTGGATTATGTCCGCCCCCGCTAGCACATAAGCCCTATGGACATCCTCCAGCACTTCCGGATGAGTAAGGTTAAACATTTCGGGACATTCCCCGGGTTTCAATCCCCGCTGCTGGAGCATGGTACCCATTGCACCGTCCAGTATTAGGATTCGATTTTTCAGTTCAGCTTCCAGGTTTAGTCCCATTACTTCACTTCCTATCCTGATAAATAGATAAGCCTCTCATGAGAGAGGCTTCGACAACATGCCTATACTCTCTCTCATCTCCCAGGACTATGTCCTGCAGGAATTGGCACCTTCCCATACTGGTAGGTTGCCGGGTTTCATCGGGCCAGTCCCTCCACCGCTCTTGATAAGAGTTGTATTATTTTACTGGTTTAAAATCTACCATATGATTGGGCTTAAAGTCAACCGGATTTAACTCGTTTTAGTGTCGTCATCAACTTTAATAACTTCCTGAACCTGGCTCTTTACTTCGTTCGAAGCCCGTTTAAACTCGTTAAGGCCTCTGCCTATTGCTTTGCCCATCTCCGGCAGTTTGCCCGGTCCAAAAATTATCAAAGCAATGGCCAGCACCAGGATTAACTCCCAGGGGCCGATATTGCCAATAAAGCCAAACATATTCTTACCTCCTTAGATAAGCTAAGTATGGTCTACATCTTGCATCATTCTACTCCTTTTTTTTGGATGGAGCAATGTCATATTTATTCCATTAAAGTTCCCGAATATCGGGCCAATCCACCTGCTGGTATACTTCTTCATATAAAACTCTTATAACCTCTGCCACTGACCAGGCCTGGGCAAAACAACCCCTTGGGTAGTAAGGTGAAGCTCCATCAAATATTTCCGAAACTGTTCCCAACCCCTGATAGCTCAAGTGATTTAATAAGGGTCTAAGCATTTTAATTGAAATCTCTCGACAATAGCGGGTTCTTCCATACAATCGATTATAGGCAGTTATAAAATGACCCAGCGGCCAAACCCATACCGTCCCCTGATGATAGGCTCGATCTCTTTCTTTCTGATTCCCGGTGTATCTGCCATAAAATCCAGGTGAATCAGGAGCCAGGGTTCTTAATCCAAAAGGGGTATAAAGGTAGCGCCATATATTTCTTAAAACATCCAATTCCCGATTCGGTTCCAACAGGCTGGACGGCAGACTAAGAGCAATTACTTGATTGCATCGCAGCGAATGATCTTTCTCGTCACCGTTAATGTAATCATAAAGATATCCCTCCGCCTGATACCAAAATACATCGCTGAAACTCCTCCTGGTGAGTACTGACAAATCACCGAGAGCCGCCGCTTGTTTTTTCTCTCCCAAAAGCCCGGCCAAAAATGAGCTGAAAGTTAAGGCCCAATACCACAGAGCATTTATTTCCACTGTCTTGCCCCGGCGTGGTGTAATTACTTCCCCTTCCACTCTAGCGTCCATCCAGGTCAGAGCTTTCCCATCTTCACCCTGGGTGATTAAGCCGTCGTTATCCATTCTGATCCCGTAATGCGTGCCATTGATATATCTATTAAGGATCCTTTTCAGCATCGGATAGGCTTCCTCTAAAAACCCCTTGTCTCTGGTATATTGCCAGTACTTGTACAGGGACCAAAATACCCATAACGAAGCGTCCGCGGTATTATATGCAGGATCCCCGCTGTCATCAGGAAAAAGATTAGGCAGCAGCCCATCTTTCTCCCAGGTCATAAATGATCGCAGGACGCTGCGGAAATCGTTATGACGTCCAGTTGTCAGGGTCAAGCCGGGCAAAGAAATCATAGTGTCCCTTCCCCAATCACCAAACCAGGGATATCCGGCAATTACCGACATATTATCTCCCCTCTGAACCATGAATGCATCGGCCGCTACAGCCAGGGTTCTTAAATGAACGTCATCCACCACCGAGCTATCCATCAATTGCTGAACACGTTCCATAGTCCGGGCCCGGTTCTCTTCGCACCACTCCCGGGTTAGCGTAATTGCCTCAGTACTGGCCCCGAACCACAGGGTCGCGTTGTCAGAAAATTCCCCGGTGAATTTGACCGGAGAAAAAAGATCTTCCACACTATCCAACCCCCGGAAAGCTTCCATCTCGTAGAAAATATTGTAATACCAGTACCGGGTATATGACCATTGACCCTGATCGATAGAAAGGTAAAGCCCGGGAGCGCCAGGGAAAGCTTCGATTCTCACACCTGTGCCTGCCGGTTCAGTGGTAAAAGGCCAATCATTGCGTCTGGTTGTCCAATGATAATCGCGGCAAGCTATCAGGGGAAATAAGTCCAATACGATTTTTCTATGACTGGGGTTCACAATTTGGTAGCGAACCAAAATTGTATTTTGTCCTCGGGGCATAATAATCTGTTTCTCTAAAAAAACATCTTCTATCAGAAAAGTGTAACGCGGAAAAGGGTCCAGATGAAACTCATGCAGTAAATGGTACCCGTGGCCCGAATACCCGCCCAGAGTCTGGCTGCAAAAAAGGCTATATTTGCGATCATCGATGAAAATTTCTTCTTCCAACTTGGCCAGTAGGAGCCTTCTATCTGCCGGAGGTTTTAGCGCGGCAATCAAGAGTCCGTGATAGCGTCGGGTGTTTATTCCCGACACCGTGCCCGAAGCAAACCCCCCCAACCCATTGGTAAGCAACCATTCTCTCATTTTGCCTTCCGGGGGCGATACCTGGGGCTGAGTAAAACTCATCAAATCATTCCGGACCTCCATTCGATTCCCCCTAACTAAGTGTTCGTACCCAAGTGAGCAATAAAGGTCGTCTTCTGCCCGTCTTCCTTACTAGTACTTCACGCGGTAATAAGAGACCTAATATTCATCTTTCGTAAAGACACCTTTTCGCTGCTTATGAATAGTTTGCATTTAAGGCTAAAGTTATATTTACTAAATAACGATAGACAAGATAGGCGCGCTATAATCAGTTCCCTTGTTCCGCGCCTATCAGTACTTCATACCTCTGGCGTTGCCATAAATATGGCAACCGATATAATTTTTGAAGTATAAAACAAATATGCGGGGCCGGACTCCTGCGGAGAGGCCCCTGAGCGCTGAATGACTGAGGCGCTATCCAAAGGAGGCATAGGTATGCTTAGGGCCCTCTATACAGCGGCTACTGGTATGTACGGGCAACAGATGAACGTAGATAACATTGCCCAGAACATATCCAATGTTAATACCATCGGCTATAAGAAATCCCGCGTGGAATTTCAAGACCTTCTATACCAAACCATAACCCGGCCTGTTGTTTCCGAACAAACCAACCAGCCGGTTGGCTTACAAATTGGTCTGGGTACGAGACCGGTAGCAATTCAGACTTTATTCTTCCAGGGCAATTTTACCCCCACCGACAATCCAACCGATGTTGCTATCAGGGGCGATGCTTTTTTTAAGATCCAGGTTCCTGGGTATGAGAATCCCCTGTATACCAAAAACGGAGCTTTCAAAGTGGATGTAGAAGGAAACCTCGTTACAGCCGACGGCTATAAAGTAGTCGGAGTTGAGACCATGGAAGAGGGAGCTTACGATATTCAAATTGATACCGATGGAACCGTAACCTACAAAGTACCAGGCCAGACAGAAGTCGCCGAGGCCGGTAAGATTGAACTTGCCAAGTTTACCAATCCCGCAGGTTTAGATAAACTGGGCAGGAATCTTTATGCCGCTACTGAGAGTTCCGGGGAAGCTCAGGACTGGGATTCTGAGAACGACGGAACAGTAGGCCTGGTATCGGGATATGTTGAATCCTCAAACGTTCAGGTAGTGGAGGAAATGGTCGACCTGATTGCCGCCCAGCGGGCCTATGAATTTAATTCAAAAGTTATTCAATCATCAGACGATATGCTTGGCATGGCTGCCAGTTTGAAAAGGTAGTGATTAAATGAGCAGTATAATTAACAGTCTTTTAAATACCTCCAACTGGCAATTGGGAGAAAGCAAATTATCGCAAGTCAGTAAGACTAATTTAAATGAAGCAGAGGACAAGAAACTTAAAGAAACCTGCCGTGATCTGGAGGCCGTGTTCCTCTCGCAATTAATTAAAGCCATGCGGGCTACAGTCCCGAAAAGCGGTTTGTTGGGAAACAGCTTCGGCCAG
>JBLMZW010000041.1:0-12479 GCA_050259035.1 Chitinophagales bacterium
CAAATACGCCCTGGAAAGAATGCAGTTCGGCAAACCAATCGCAAGTTTTCAAGCTATACAAATCATGCTGGCCGATATGGCCCAATATATAGAAGCGGCGAGACTCCTATACCTTGAAGCCTCCAGTAAACAGGACATGGGGCTGGCATACACTGAAGCGGCTTCCCTGGCCAAATGTTTTGCCGGTGACACGGCAATGAAGGTCGCGACCGATGCGGTGCAAGTATACGGTGGTTATGGCTACACCAAAGAATACCCGGTAGAAAAATACTTCCGTGACGCTAAAATCATGCAGATATTCGAAGGCACGGCCCAGGTCCAAAGAATAGTTATCGCTAACGACATCATCAGAGCTTTCAGTAAATAGGTAAGGGGAGGGAATGCAATGGATATTCATGCGGAGTATCAACGTAAACTTGCTTCCCCCAGTGAAGCAGTAAAAGTTGTAAAATCGGGGGATCTGGTACACTACGGGGAATTCATGATGAACTCTCATGTGTTAGACGCCGCTCTGGCAGCCCGTAAAGACGATCTAAGAAACGTCCAGGTCAGATCTGTCTGCTGTCCCTTTGTGCCACAAGTAGTTCAGGTAGACCCGGGACGGGAACATTTTATATACAATGACTGGCACTTCAGTGTGGCCGGTCGCAAAACCCATGATAACAACTTATGCAACTATATTTCTTTGACCTATCATGAAGGACCCAGCTTTTTTGAACGGGGATATGTTCCGGTGGACGTCGCCTTAATAAAAGTAGGTCCAATGGACAAAATGGGTTATTTCAACCTGGGCACATCTAATTCCATATCTTCGTTCATGGTAGATGCCGCTAAGATAGTAATTGCCGAAGTTAATACAGCGATACCACATTGTTTGGGAGGAGAAAGGGAATCTATTCATATATCGCAGATCGACTATATTGTAGAGGGTGATAACCGGCCCTTGATCCAACTTCCAAAAATTCAGATCGATGATTGTGATAAGAAGATAGCATCATTGGTAATGAAAGAGATCGAACACGGATGCTGCGTCCAGTTAGGAATTGGTGCCATGCCAAATGCCGTCGGAGCAATGATTGCCGAGTCCGATTTAAGAGATTTGGGCGTTCATACTGAGATGTTGGTTGATTCATTCGTGGATATGTACGAAGCAGGTTGTATAACCGGAAATCGTAAAAAAATCGACCACGGGAAAATGGTTTACACCTTTGCGATGGGAACCAATAAACTATATGATTTTATGGATAACAACCCGATGTGTGCTTCGTACCCGGTGAATTACACCAATGACCCGTATATCATTTCTCAAAACGACAACGTGGTAAGTATCAATAACGCTATTGAAGTGGACCTATATGGCCAGGTATGTTCTGAGTCTTCTGGGGTTCGCCAGATTTCTGGAACCGGCGGGCAATTTGATTTCATCTTTGGAGCCTACCGGTCAAAAGGAGGTAAGGGTTTTATATGCCTGAAATCGGCTAACGAAACAAAGGACGGCCGATTGGCCTCGCGAATTGTTCCAACCTTAGCTCCAGGTGCGACCGTAACCGTTCCTCGAAGCATTACCTCCTACGTGGTAACTGAATACGGCATGGCCATGTTGAAGGCCAAGTCTACCTGGGAACGGGCGGAGGCTTTAATCAATATAGCTCATCCGCAATTGCGGGATGAATTAATCAAACAGGCAACCAAGATGAAAATATGGATCCGAAGCAATAGGATTGCTTAATTCGCGTAAAAATGAGGGCTTTATCGCCCCAATGGGGGACCAGGATCGGTCCAAGCCCAAACCTTAGATGTATACCTTTAAGAATTCGTGTATATCTTTATTACGAAGAATGTTTATATCTGATTGTAGGAGGGGTTATTTTCCATAGCTGATCGAAGTTAACTGATTATTCCTTGTGGATTCTTAATATATTCTAATTTCTACCCCCCGTATTCCCTTTCATAATCCATATTTTGAGTTGAGCAGCGTAATTATTCGCTGCTTTCTTCTTTTGTAAAACAATTTCAGATAAAAATGCAGGAATTTGTTGAACCGATGTAAAATGATGTCGAATAGAGAGATATATATATTTTAAGGGGCGGGTAAAAATGGGAATAGATTTCGTAAGTGGCCTTTCTAATGGGCAGTTTATGGAATTCCTGAACGGATTACTGGAAAATCCGTATATGGGTATTATTTTTGTCGACAAGGAGGGCTATATAAGATTAATCAACGATACCTACCTTGAATTATTGGGAAGGAAACGTAAGGATGTCGAAGGGAAGCACGTATGTGATATAACTCCGGCTTCACGTCTTCCGGAAGTCATACAGACTGGGGAAGCTATTCTGGCGGATTTCTGGCCGGTAAACGGGCATAAGACTATTGTGGCCCGAATACCGCTTAGAGGATTAAACGGTGACATAATCGGCGCTGTGGGGAAAAGCCTCTTCCTTGACATTTCTGGAGCCAAATCTCTTATAACCAAGCTGCAGCAGGTGGAAAAAGAATTAAATATCTATAAAGAAGAGATACGTAATTATCATACTGCGGGGTGGGCTTTTTCCGACCTAATCGGATCGAGCCCCAATTTTATGAAAAAAAAGCAATTGGCCGAGCAATTATCTTTTTCAACCTCGAGTGTTTTAATCTATGGCGAAAGCGGCACAGGCAAGGAACTTTTTGCTCACGCTATTCATAATAATGGACCGAGAAGTAATGGACCCTTTGTAAGAGTCAATTGTGCAGCTATTCCTGAAAGCCTGCTGGAGTCAGAACTCTTTGGTTATGAGGAAGGTGCTTTTACCGGAGCCAAAAAAGGCGGAAAACCTGGAAAATTCGAACTGGCCAACCACGGGACCATTTTCCTTGATGAGATTGGTGATATGCTTTTAGTTATGCAGACTAAGCTCCTTTCTGTTTTGCAGGAGAGGGTCATTGAAAGGGTTGGAGGGACCCAACCAATACCGGTGGATGTAAGAGTAATCGCCGCTACTAACCGTAATATTG
This sequence comes from Chitinophagales bacterium, assembly GCA_050259035.1. Lineage (GTDB taxonomy): Bacteria > Bacillota > Syntrophomonadia > Syntrophomonadales > DTU052 > JBLMZW01. The sequence goes on from JBLMZW010000041.1 coordinate 2,999, forward strand.
ATGAAATGGTAACCAAAGGTGAGTTCCGGCCTGATTTATATTACCGCCTGAATGTTATAAGGCTGAATATTCCCCCGCTTAGAAAACGACTCGATGATTTGCCGGACCTGGTAGATAATTTGATTCTTAAGATAAATGACCGACTGGGTACAAACGTTAAAGGCATTTCTGATGATGCGATAAAACGATTAATAAGTTATGATTGGCCCGGAAACGTTCGGGAATTGGAAAACCAGATTGAACGAGCCATTAACCTGGCGGATATGAGCCAAGATAAGGTCATTTCATTAAAGCACTTGCCTAACTTTAACAGATCGGATCAGATCAGTCACATCGCAGATCCCGGCCAGAACGTAACAATGTCCGAAGCAGTCTGTGACCTGGAAAAACAAATGATCATAAACGCTTTGGAACAAACCGGGGGCAATAAAGCACTGGCTGCCAAAATGCTGGGTCTTCACAGTTCTTTGCTATATAGGAAATTGGAGAAGTACGGAATATAACAGATGGCTAAAACCTTTCAGCTTTCTTCCTTTTGGCTGGACCAAATGCCACTCGCTCCTGGTCTCCTCGCCTGCAACAACCAGTGGCTCGCTTCACCAGCGGTGGGCAACCTGCCAACACTACATCCGTGATAGTGGTGGCAGGTAGTGCAACATCCGGTTGCACTAGCCCGCCGCTCGAGATTGGTCTCAGCTTCGCCTGGTGTTGCTTGGGCTCGTCGAATGTCGCTTCGTGAGCCATTTGCTCCTGCCTTTCAACCAGCAGCATGGGTTATCCATTTAGGGATGGCACGAAGTCTGGCAGTGCGGTGTATGACGAGCCGTTGGAACTCCCAGCGAAAATGAGGGCTATGAAGTAGCTGGCGAAACTGGATGTTTCGACACCTTCCGCACCGCTATGGATGGCGGGTCGGAAGGGTGCTGCTTCATACCGAATTTAAGCTCCGGAGTTCCAGGCGAGGAATCCCTCCGCACGAAGGACTTTCGTGCCAGCCTAATACACAACATATGGTTACGTGATGGTTACTGTAAACAACGCCCGAAGCAAAACTGGCCTATTTAAAAGAAGGAATGAACTGGTGGCCTGCAGAAATGATTCCGGGGTGGTTATAGCATGAAAAATGTGGCTATTGTAGACCGTTTTGAAGGTGAAACAGTGGTCATCCAGATTAATAAGATAACCATGAATATCCCCAGATGTCTCCTGCCGGAAGAAGCACGCGAAGGGGATGTTATTACGATCAGCTGCTCTATTGATAATGATCTAACCAGGCAAAGGAAAAGAAGAATATCAGCTCTAGCCGAGGAAGTGTTTGAAGATTGAAGCAAAACTATTGGGTTCCAGCCATCATCTTTTCTATATTTATTCTCTTAACCGGATTTTGTGGATGCGGCGAGAGGACAGGGAAGCAGCCAGTTCAATCAAACAGGATACAGGAAAATGGAATTGGTCTCAACTCTGGAACGGAAAAGAAGCTACAGCTTCATTTCCTGGACGTTGGCCAGGCCGACAGCACACTGGTTATATTCCCGGATGGTGAGACCATGCTGGTCGACGGTGGCAACGAGGAAGACGCTGATACGATAATCCAGTACCTTAAAGATAGAAATATTCACCGTATAGATTACCTGGTAGGAACCCATCCGCATGAAGACCATATAGGTGGATTGGATGAGGTAGTGCTGGCATTTCCGGTGAAAAAGGTATTTCTTCCGGGGGTCACTACAACCACTGAATCATTTGAGGATTTGTTGTTAGCCCTGTCCCGGAAGCACCTGAAGGCGAACAGGGCCATAGCTGGAACAGTAATAGAAAACCAGGACGGAGTGGAAGCAGTAATCCTGTCTCCTCAAAAAAAGGATTATAGTAATCTAAACGATTGGTCAGTGGTAATAAGAATTAAATATAAAAATAACGCATTTCTTTTAACCGGGGATGCCGACTCTGAAGTTGAAAATGAATTAATATCTTCGGGAGACGAACTGGCGGCAGATGTATTAAAAGTTGGTCACCATGGCAGTCGGGAATCAACATCATCCCAGTTCCTTGAAGAAGTAAATCCTAAATATGCGGTAATTGAGGTTGGTTCGGGAAACGATTACGGTCATCCGCACCCGGAAACCCTGGCCCGTTTAAAAGCAAATAATGTCACAGTCTATCGAACCGACCGGGATAAAACCATTATAATGACATCGGATGGTTCGAAGATAAAGGTGATTGGCCCGGCTGTTCCAAGAAGTCAGAAACGGGAAGCTAAAAGCCAATTAACTGGTTACATAGGAAACCGCAATTCGAAAAAATTTCACCTTCCTTCTTGTCAGAGCCTGCCCGCGCCCAAAAACCGGGTTTATTTTAAGACTCGAGAAGAAGCTGTTGAAGCAGGCTATTCCCCCTGTGGAAGATGTTGCGGAAACTAACGCGCTAAAAAAGGCACATCCCATAAAGAGAGGTACCTTATGATACTGTTGTTATAAAAGCTTAATCTACTGTCAATGTCGTACTGTCTATGTTGTTGGTCTCACCAGTTTCACTCACCGATATACTTTGGATCTTATACACCCATTGGCAAAGGGTTAAGACCCAAAATCCAGCAGCTTATAATCCTTATCATTACTCGTAATTTTCGGAAAATAATTGCAGGATGTTTCATATTTTAATAGAATACACCGTTTTATAGTGAAGAATTATATGGAATTGATGCTAATATCTTGGCTAAAAAATCGGAGAGCCTTTTATGAATGAATTAATTGAAATTAAATCCCTGCAGAAAAGGTTTAAGGCACCGGTATTATCCGGAGTGGATTTTACACTCTATGAAGGTCAAACCGTCGGTTTGATTGGAATAAACGGTGCCGGTAAAACAACTTTGATTAAAATAATCCTGGGCTTTCTTAATCCAAACGCCGGAACGGTGAGAGTATGTGGAAAGAAGCCCGGCCAAACTCATGGCATAGGCTATCTGCCAGAGAAACCGGATTATCATTTGCTGTTTTCAGGCAGGGACTACCTTCATTGGCTGGCGAGACTGTCAGGCATTTCGGGGCGGGGGATTGAAGAGATACTGTGCCTGGTGGGGATGGAAGGCCGAGCCGATCAGCGTATGAGTAAGTACTCCAAAGGTATGCTTCAGCGTATCGGAATAGCCCAGGCTATTTTGACTGATCCACCGCTGGTCATCCTGGATGAACCACTTTCTGGTCTTGATCCCGCCGGACAAAAAGACCTGCGGGATATAATAATTGAACTGCAAAAGAGAGAGAAAAGTATTCTTCTCAGTTCACATCTGCTCCCCGAAGTTGAAAGAATTTGTACGGATGTTGCCATCCTTCATGAGGGAAAAATCATTCATCATGGCAATATCAATACCGTGCTTACTCAACAGAACAGCTACCACCTTGGGGTGGAGAACCTTCCAACCCAGATATATGACAACTTATGTCTGGATTTCATGATGAAACTAATTGATCAAAACAACCTCATTTTTACGGAAAAGGTTAAAGGAGAAAAAGAGGTTTTTCTAAAGAGGCTGCTGGATAATGAAGTGGTAATAAATGAATTAAACCCGGAAAAAAGGAGCCTGGAGGATTTCTTTATCTCCAGCACGAAGGGAAAATAAAAATGAAAGTATTATACCTGGCCTTATTTTCACTGAAAGAGTATTTCCGTTCCTGTGGCCTATTATTTGAAATAATCATGACGGCGGTGACAATATGTTTATTCATCGACCACTACTCCAAATTAGGAGCTAAAGATGTCTATTTTGCGGTAGGCCTTTTTGCCGTAGCCATTTCAACCCTTACCACTTATCGCCTGACCCAACGGGAGGCCAATGCTCATATTTATATGGTACTGATACGCTCCATATCCAGATGGGAATACCTTCTAGGGAAGATCCTGGCCATTTTCATTCCCTGCGCTGTTTTTTCATTCATACTCTTCCTGCTGGGCTTCAGGTTTACCAGTATGGCTGCAGAACTCTCTTTTAACGAAGCTTTACTGCGGCTAATTCCTATTCTTATGATCCTGGTTCTTTGTGAGTCTATATTATTGTTGTTTACACCTTTAGTGCTGGGGAGAAAAGCTTATATCGCGGGTTTGGTACTGGTTTGCTTTTTGGCCCTGGGACATACCCAGGCAACACCAGTCCTTCCTCCGGTACAGTCCTTAATCAAGACATCGTATGCCCCGGTTATGAATTTGAAAACCAGTTTGGTTCCGTGGGGGTTCTATACTATTATATTCTTCGGCATATCCTGGCTGGTGTTTTCAAAAAGAGAGTTGGATTATGAGCCTATGTGATTGCGGTCGATACTATCCGCATTCCTCACCCCAGTACTGAGTCTGAGTTCCCATTATACCGTGTACAAACGGGTAGGGAAAAATATATGATATGGATAATGGTGTACATAAAGGAAAAGGACGGAATGGAAAGAAACGGATGATTCTATGGCAGAGTATGTATTCTGCCATTGGTCTTGACGGGAGGATGAGATTATAATGTTGTGCGCTAGACTCACGAAAAAAACTGGCTGGGGGATGGGCCTGTACTTATTATTAATAGTGATGTTGTTAGAAATCTCTGGCCTGGCTGTTGGAGGACTGCAGGCAGCGGAAATTAACAATGGAGCCGCCGACCCCACCATCAAAATAGTTCCAATTGATGCAGGAACTTATTACAGCCTGATCCTGAAAGCTGGTGGCACCGTCTGGGCTTATGGCAAAAATGATTATGGTCAGCTTGGTGACGGGACTACCACCAACAGGAATACCCCGGTACAGGTGCAGGGTTTAAGCGGGGTAAAGGCCGTGGCTGGAGGTTTCTCCCATAGCCTGGCTTTAAAGTCTGACGGCACGGTCTGGGCTTGGGGTAATAACCACAGCAGTATGTTGGGGGACGGGTCGACTGATCAGTTTAAGACTACACCGGTAGAAGTGAAGGGCCTAAGCGGAGTGGAGGCCATAGCGGCAGGTAACTTGTTCAGTCTGGCCCTAAAGACGGACGGCACGGTCTGGGCCTGGGGGTGTGATACCGTTGGTCAGTTAGGGACTGGGACGTTTGGATTTACTCAGACCTCCCCGGTGCAGGTCCAGGGTTTAACCGAAGTAAAAACGATAACAACATGCAACTCCCACAGCCTGGCATTGAAGTCAGATGGGACGGTATGGGCCTGGGGAGACAATTTCAATGGTCAGCTTGGAGATGGGACAAAAGTAAATAAGACCTCCCCGGTACAGGTACAGGGTTTAACCGGGGTAAAGGCAGTTTCAGCAGGCTTTACCCATAGCCTGGCATTAAAATCGGATGGTACGGTATGGGCCTGGGGGGACAATGTCTGGGGGGCACTGGGAGACGGGACTCAAGAGGAAAGAACCACCCCGGTGCAAGTACAGGGTTTAACCGGGATGCGGGCAGTAGCCGCAGGGTGGTTGTTTAGCCTGGCTTTGAGGTCGGATGGCACGGTCTGGGCCTGGGGAGATAATAGCACTGGTCACCTGGGGATAGGGAATACTCCCATGACTCAGACTACGCCAATACAGGTGCCTGGTTTAAACGGAATGCGGGCTATCACCGCTGGAGGCTGGCACAGCCAGGTCTTAAAGTCGGATGGAACCATCTGGACCTGGGGATGTAACAGCGATGGTCAACTGGGAGACGGAACCGACGAAAGCAAATATACGCCAGTGCAGGTAAATGACCTGGGTAATGGCGTCTATCTGGATAATATCTTGGTTGATACCATTACTGTAACCCCCGATACTTTAGAATTGTATGCAGGCGGCAGTGGTAGCCAATTAACCGTTGACGTACTACCTAATTACGCCAGCAATATAAACGTTTCCTGGAGTTCGGATAACACCGATGCGGCCACGGTGGATAATAAGGGCTATGTAACCCCGGTAGCGGAAGGGGATGCTATTATAACCGCCACCGCTGCGGATGGCAGTGGGGTGTCCGACACCTGTACGGTTTCAGTAAAGGACATTCCTGCCCTAACCAGTTTCGAGGTAGGGGGAAAGGATTGCCTGGCTTTGGACTCTGAGGTTTCTATCGGGGATAAGTACACAGATGAACAGTATATAAAGCAACAAATGCTTCTAACTACCACCGGTGAGATATTGGAAGTGGGGGATTTCAGCGACTTTGCCGGAGTGACCGCGGTCTCCAGCAACCCTGATTATCAGCCAGTAATCAAGCTCTACCGAAACGGAGTGGAGCAGACCGTCAATAACTGGAGTACGGTAACACTGCAAACCAATGACATAGTAGCTGCCTGGGCAGTGAACCCACTGGTAGGAGGAACTTTCTATAAGGTCAGACTGGCGACAGTAAATGAAAATGGACCTGATCTGGTAGTAGATTCGATAGAGTTGCCTTCCACCGAATTGAAAGCGGGATCAAAAATCAGTTTTAACGCCCAAATTAGAAACTGCGGTTGGGAGAACGCCGGACTGTTCAAGGTTAAATTCTATTTATCATCCGAGGATGAGGACGGGAAATTAACCGAGATACCAGGATCAAGTGTAATAAAATCTATAAGTAGCCTTAAAGGAACTTCCGCCTTGAAGGATGGCAGTAAAAAACCGTTAAATGTTAAAGTACTTAAGGTTAAAATGACGATTCCGAACAGCATCACCCCGGGCCATTATATCTTTGTCGCTGAGGCTGATCCGGATAATGCCGTGATCGAGCCTTACGAGACCCTTGACGCCAATCGATATACAGAAAGTGTTTCAGTTTTAAGCCCGGAATTAAGCATTAGCATAGAAGGATCAGTACCACCATGTAAGCCAGGAAAAACGGCTGCATTGAACTTAAAGCTGGTAAACAGCAGTCAGGTTACGGCTGGTAAATTTACCGTTAAGGTATTCCTATCCAATGATGCAAATTATTCCGGGGACGACACCCTGCTGTGTACAAAGAAAATGTCCAAGTTAGTAAGTACACCAGGCCAGGTCTTAAAACTTAAGCCAAAGGTGCCCAAGACACAATCACCGGGACAATATACATTATTTGCAGTAATTAATGCTGACAATACGGTGGGTGAGGCTGATGAGACCAACAATATAGCCAGTGCTACATTGACAGTTAATTAATCGTGGAACACCTGAAAACAAGACAAAATGGGGGCTTGGGATAAATATTCTTGTACCCTGCAGATTAAGATTTAAAGGGGCAGCTGGTAATGGAAAACGAACAACTTATTGCTCTAGTTGATGATTTCTTCCGAGATAAGAATGTTGGGCGACGTAGGTGGAACTATATCTCATTTTGTATAAGAGGATACATTCCGGAAAGAAAATTAGTTAACGCAAGAAAGCTATATGCACCTTTCGATACTGAACAAGAAATGCCCTTAATACTCATGGATGATACTTTATCCTTTTTGTCTGGTAAAATTGGGTTTCTCATGACTAATTGTACCCTTTATTATCGACTAAAAAGATTAGATGGAAACTGTTTCCGACTGATATCCGGGAAAATACCATTAGATGATATCGAGACCATACATATTCAGTTACGGAAAAAAGGCTCACCATTTATAGTAAATGGTGAGGCAATTGGAAAAATAACTGCATATAGTGATGGGCGAGATGGCCTAGATGATGAAGGCAGAACACTAATTGAACTCCTTCATAGAATAGTGGATAGTCTGCACAACAAAGGTTCATGAGAAATGTGATTGTTGACAGTGCTGGGCGCGCATTTAACAGCTAATCAGAAGAACCGATAAAGGCCGCTATTCCATTAGACTCAAAAACCCGTTTGGTATTTAATTCGGCTCTGGCGGTTGCAATCATGGCCGAAGCGACCGTATTAGCATTTATATTTCGGTATTTCTTAAAACCGCCTAACAGTAATGGACTTATAAACTGAATTACCGCCTGACCGATCTTTTCGCCGGGCCGTGACTCCTGCCGTTCTCCCACCAGATTAGAAGGTCTAAAGATCAAAACCGTCTCCGGCCCCTTATCCTTAACCGCTTCCTCCATTTCTCCTTTAACTCTTAAATAAAAGTTACTTGATCTGGGGTTGGCCATAAGGGAAGACACCACCAGGAACTGAGAACCGCCGCATCTTTTGGCGGCTTTAGCCAACTCAACGACGTAGTAATAGTCGACCCGGGCAAAGGCCTCCTTCGAACCGGCCTTTTTCATAGTTGTGCCCAGGGCGCAGAAAACGTCATCCACCGGGGCAATATTTATCTTAGCCAGATTTTCAAAATCAATAACAGTCTCAGTCAGTTTAGGGTGGACAATCCCGGTTAACCGTCGGGTAAGAGCATACACTTCCGAATAACTTGAATCCTCAAGCAGATGCTTGATCAATTCGCCTCCGACCAATCCTGTACCTCCGGCTACCAATGCCTTACGTTGCTTCATTTTTAACCCCCCTATCAAACTGCTCGGTTAATAAAACCATACTTATGGCTAAATACCTTGCATTAAAACTGGCCTTTCTTTCTACCTCTGTTTCATTCTCTCCCTTGAGCATTTTAGGTAAATTATGAACCGATTCTTAAGGTATACAATATCAATCATCGTAATCCTGCAAATTTAACGATTCGGACATTCATTTAAATATTTAATTCGTAAATCTGAAAAAACAGACTTAGTCGTTATCCTTTTAGAATTGTAAGAATGAGCAGATACAGACCCGCTAAAGATACAGAATGCCCCAAAGCATATAACATCAAATGGTAACCTCCCCCTTATCCTCGATCTCCCACAACATCCATCCTATGCCTTATAGTCCAATGGTCCTAATTAGAAGGAAAATGTTGCTGTGATGTAGAAACAGAAAAAAGGTTCATATAACTATTAAGCCTTAAATGAATAGTTGAACCTGATCTCATTTTTCTCCTTTCAGTATCAGCAATTCGTTCTGAAATTTATGGAGGGGGTGCATTAGGAAAACTTACTCTTCACTTCTTATTAAATACATGCACTAGGGAGGGTGACTGAATGAAAGGTAAAGGACTACTGCGTAAGTTTTCAACTCTAGTTTTATTCTTCTTTATGTTAAGTGTTGTAGGTGTTGTTGCTCCCACAAGTACTTTAGCCGGTGATGGTGGGGGCGACCAGATTCCGACCTTGTTGGCTACATATTTGACCCAAGTTTCAGGTGATACAAGCACTGACGTACACCAGGTAACGGAAACGAAGAAGGTTGTTCCGATTAAACCGACCTTCCGGTTGAATTTCAGCAATAATGTAACCGATGAAACTATATGGGCAGACAACCAGGGCTGCGTAAGCATAGAAGACAGCAACAGTAGTGCGCTGCCAGTGGATGTTACCAGAATCGGGACCGGGCTAGGTACGGATCCATATAAATCGGATATTTTTGTAACCCCGACTAATGACTTAATAAGTGGTTACACTTATACGATTGTTATTGATGCTGCGCTAACGGCCAAAAATGGTCAAGTGTTAACTCAAGCAGTAGAGGTTCCTTTTACTGCCGGGGTGGCTGTAA
>JBLMZW010000042.1:0-3390 GCA_050259035.1 Chitinophagales bacterium
ATTATTACCAAAACCTCAATACAATCCGGGTCAACACCGCTATGATAAAAATCAACCCGATGCCCTCTTTCCAGGCTTTCCCGGGCCAGACTAAGCATTATCCAGGATTTACCCTGGCCGGGTGGACCCTGCAGAACATACCGATTACTTATATCACGGGTAATATCCTCATAATAATGAAAGAGTCCCTCTGAAGTAATTGTACTGGCGAAGAAATGCCTTTCTCGGTCCTGGCTGCCGATGATTCTGCGAATAAGATCAGACGAGCATGCCTCCAGCTTTTGCAGGTTCAGCCGGTTGTTATAGTGGCTATTTAATTGAATCTTGTTATGTTTCATCTCATTAAGTTTCAAGTATACACCTTGTAGGAGGTCATCCATACGAGATGCCAGGAGTTTTATTTCCTGTTGATTGCCGCTGATCTGTTGTTCATCCAGACAGCTATCCAGATTAATATAGTGAACCGCCACTCCTTGCAGTCTGTTTTCTTCGACAGGTAAGTTTTCGTCTATTATCGCTGTCTTAAGCCGGGGCAAAAATATCCCCTGCAGGTAAGCAGGATCCAGTGGAGACGGCCAGAACTGAACCTCATACCCCTTCTCCGCCAGGTACAGACCCGTCCTTCTCATCAGAGTTGATTTGCCGCTGCCGGGGAATCCTTTTAATATCACCAGCCGTTCGAGCTGGTCGATCATACCGGCCAGACAGGAAAACAATCCCCTTCCGGTATAGCTGCTGGCAAAAGCGTAGGTAATGCGGTTGCCCACTCTTACACTCCTCTCTTCAGTAGAATATGCCAAAGAGTGACAAAGGGTGAACACCACATTACTAAAAAGAGATAGGAAAGTTATCTTAAAAGACGGCGCAGGTAACCCAGGAGAATGAACCAGCGGCTACTCTGTCTCATGCTGATATAGTTAGTGCCATATCCATCAGGTACAGGTATAATTCCCATGTTTTCTCTAGGTTTGTACAGCAATCTCAATTCCATTGTCTGACTGCCCCGGGAAATGACTAGCGAAAGCTTCCCCCAGGGACTGAAACGAATGCAATTATCTATATCCACCAGTGATTCCACTTCCAGGTTGTTCACTTTAAGTATTATGTCCTGGCTTCGCAATCCGGCCTTATCAGCGGGGGAACCCTTAACAACATCCAGTAGCCTGACTCCATTACGAGGATGGTCATAAAGGGGACTATTGTCTGCCTCGGAACGAAGTCCAATGGCTATGACTAATTCGTGTCCCACCGGACCAAAAAGGGCAGGAAGAATTGATAATACCGGGTACTTGGCGCTGATTAATGCGAGGGTTAATAGAATTAGACTGTATAATGCCAGGTAAGCTGCGGAAACCTTGGAACGGCTAGCCGGGGTACTGGTGGTTGTAACCTCTCCATAACCAATTACAGCTAAGACCGGAAAAAGGCCCCCCTCCAGAGCCTGAATTAAATGAGCATCGGGTTTCAGGAAATGCCATAACTGTCCGAGAGAAAGAGAAGATGAATATCCCCCGGCACTCATAAAGGCCACCAAGGGCAGCGGCCAAAATTTCTGTAAGTTGAATCCCCCTACCACTTTTCCCGATTCCCGCCGGGCATATACTGGGACCGGGTCAAGGTGCCCGGTAAATAAAATCAGCAAGGATTCAATCATATGCAGAATAGCTACCAGACCCATTACCTGGGTTATATCCACTCGGGGAAAGCCAAAGGCCAGGTGGCTTAAAGAAATTATCCCTCCGGCATAGGCAAAACAAATAAACCGGGGGTGAACCAGCATTAACAGGAGAGCAACTAAGAAAAGATACCCCACTCCGACACCGGCTAGATCGATACCAAAAAAGAGAAGAAGGAGGCTGCCAACGAACCCTCCCAAAATCCCGGCCAGGGCGGCTATCAGGGTTGTACGAATGTAGGCCGTGCTTTGCGTGTTATGGGGTGCAGCGCCAGTTAATCTAAGATTACGTCGGTATTGCCACCCCACCAGTATTATTAAGAGGAAAAATAAAGGAGAAAACAATGCATTTAAATATGTTTTCCCCACTTCCAGCCAGATTTGGGTCAATGCGCTTCACCAGCCATCTAGAATTTTTGCCGTCGGAAGCTCTTTCCGATGGCTATTTTCTGTAAAACCGAGTGACCCATTACTTATTGAATTTTATCAGCTATTAATGAAATCGCTTTATCAAGTTGGGTATCTTCTTCACTATCTTCCAGGGCCGTAACTACATAATCTGGAGCAATTCCTTTACGGTTAATGTCGATTCCTCTAGGAGTAAAATACTTCTGGGTCGTAAGTTTTAAAGCGTCTCCACCCATGAGAGGATATACGGTCTGCACCAATCCTTTGCCATAAGTTTTTTCGCCTACCAGAACTGCCAGCCCATTATCTTTTAGAGCCCCGGAGAGTATCTCCGCCGCACTGGCCGATCCCTTATTAACCAAAACCGCGATCGGGACATTTATTCCCCCTGGGGTCGACGAATAAACCTCGGATGTTCCTTCCCGGTTCACAATCTTAACGATATTTCCCTTATCCATTATGGTATCCGCTATTTCTACTGCGGAGCCAAAATCCCCTCCGGGATCATCGCGCAGGTCAATAATTAACCCTTCCATCCCTTTATCCATCATATTATTAAGCTGATCCAGGAATTCCTCGGGTGTCTTGGAAGTGAACTGAACAATTTGAATATAGGCTATCTTGGGTTCTTTTTTTACTATTTTGGAATCAACCGAGGGGACATTGATTTTTCTTCGTACCAGATTAAAACTGTACTCTTTCTGATCCTTCTCCCGGTAAACACTCAGCTTGACCCGGGTTCCGTTTTTCCCGCGAATAAGTTGAACAGCTTGATCAGGATTCATCTTCTCAGTAGATTTTCCATTTATTTTAGTTATTATATCCCCGCTCTTAATACCCGCTCTCTCAGCCGGGGTCTTTTTGATGGGGGCCACCACAACTATCTGATCTTTATCGTTAGGGGCCATAACAATCCCAACCCCGCCAAAACTGGCTGCCAACCTTTCATTCAGTTCCTTATAGTCATTGGAAGAAAGATAGGAGGAGTAGGGGTCATTTAAGGAATCCGCCATACCCTGCATAGCTCCACGAACCAGATTCGATGCCTTAATCTCCTTTAGGGAATCTTTTTTCATGATGTAAACCAGACGAACCATACTGCCCAATTGGAACTGATTCGATATCATTAGGTACAATAATGATCCAAAAACCAGTGCCCCGAATATCGCGAAGGCGCATATTATCGACTGCCAGAAACCTCTTGATTTCATATGTTTAATCACCAACCTGTACTTTATGTATAAGTCTATTAAACCCGTGCTCCTAATATGTTATAACAAAGCAATCTGATTAACAACAAACTGACC
>JBLMZW010000043.1:0-25573 GCA_050259035.1 Chitinophagales bacterium
CCGTCTAAATGACCGACAATATTATTCCTTTTTTACTATCTCCTTGACGGTAACAAATAAAGCAATTATTCTAATAGTTAGTTTTCTAACTATTTAGGAGTGTATCCGATGGATTATGAAGAAACCCGAGAACTTCATAACTTGTTATTTACGTTTTCAGGCCTGTTTTATGAAAAGATATTTCTTCGGTTCCGTAAGGATCATTTTAACTATCCCGATTTAAAGAAAAACCATATTCGCATACTAAGTGTATTGTCCCAGTTTGATAACGTAACACCAACCAAACTGTGGAAGATGCTTGACATCGAAAAGGGGAGCCTGACCGCATTGATAGATCACCTGGATGAGCTAGGTCTTCTCATTCGCATGGATGACCCCTCTGATCGCAGGAAAACGTTGCTTTCACTTACTCCGGCCGGCAAGGCCGAGATGGATAGTATTATTAATGACTTCACTGGAAAAATGAATGTTTTTTTTCAGGACCTTGACCCGGATGAAATGGGTAAATTTGTTGACAGCTTACGGTTTGTCGTAACGTTCATGAAAAAGTTGTAGGGGGATAAGGGTTTGCGAGATGTAGGAATGGGTGAGCGGAGCATAGGCAGCCTGCTCTGGCAATTTTCCTGGCCAGCCATTATAGGGATGTTATGCAACGCCCTATATAACATTATAGATAGAATATTTGTCGGACGCGGCGTAGGCTCCCTGGCTCTTGCGGCAACAACTGTAGCTTTCCCGCTAATGATCATATTAATAGCCCTGGCCCTTTTGATAGGAGTGGGAGCCACTGCCTTGATCTCCATTCGATTGGGGCAGCAAAAAAAAGATGAGGCTGAATTAATGGCGGGAAACGGCGTTACATTGCTTGTTTTATTACCTTTAATCTTTACGATTGTTTATTTTGCTTATTCGGACCCGATTTTAAGGGCATTCGGGGCCAGCCCTGAGGTCTTGCCCTACGCCCGTGACTTTATGCATATAATTGCCCTGGGTTCCGTTTTCGGGGGGCTTAGCATGGGTATGAATAACTTCATTCGTGCGGAGGGCAACCCCATGATGGCTATGTCTACCCAGGTTCTGGGGGCGTTAATCAACGGTGTTTTGAACTATGTTTTCATTTTTAAAATGGGAATGGGTATTAAAGGTTCAGCCCTGGCAACCGTTTCAGGGCAATTTTTTTCTACCCTCTGGGTAATAAGTTATTACTTGACTGGACGCAGCCATATTAAAATTAAGATTAAAAACCTTATACCTCGAAAAGTAGCTGTCTTAAGTATTACTGCTATTGGTATTGCCCCGTTCGCTTTACAAATAGCCAGCTGTGTTCAACAAATAATTTTAAACAATACCATCACGGATTACAGCGGTGATTTGGCCCTTTCAGCGGTGGGAATTATGATGAGTATAATTGCCCTCCTGTTCATGCCCATCCTGGGCATAAGCCAGGGAGCACAGCCCATTATCGGATTTAATTATGGTGCCCGGCAATATAACCGGGTTAAACAAACGTTAAAAAAAGCAATAATAGCTGCCAGTTCCGTCTCTATTATGGGGTTCCTGGTCATTCAGATCTGGCCTGCTGAAATCGTGAGCCTGTTCAGTAAAGGTAATATCGCCTTAACCCGAATGACTTCTCAAGCCATGGTGGTATATTTCGGGATGGTATTTCTTATTGGTTTTCAAATTGTTTGCTCCCATTACTTTCAGGCGGTGGGAAAAGGCTTTAAAGCCGCCATACTGAGTCTATCCCGGCAGGTACTTCTTTTCATCCCGCTGCTCCTAATCCTTCCGCACTTCTGGGGAATAGACGGTGTTTGGAGAGCCGCGCCAATTGCAGATGGATTATCGGTCATAATAACCGCTGCCTTTATAATCTATGAAATAAGACGGTTGCCGAAAACTGAGCTTTTAAGCGAGGATCATTGACCGACATTGAAATACGCAGAAGAGATCATTAGGTTTGTTTGATATGCCTTGAAGATAAGTCATTTTTATCTATTACAGTTTAGAAAAAACCTCCAGGGCTCTTTTTACCAGTTGTGGATCGAACTGAGTTCCAGCGCACGCGGCTAATTCCTCAAGTACTTTTTCTCTGGTATGAGCTTTTTGGTAAGGGCGGCCATTTATCATAACGTCATAAGCATCGGCGATCGCGATAATCCTGGAGATAAGCGGTATCTCATCGCCCCTCAATCCCATCGGGTATCCATTCCCATCCCAACGTTCATGGTGGTACAGTATAGCATCTGCAATAGGAGCTATATCAGGGGAGCTAAGTGCTATCCGATACCCAGTCTCAGGATGTTTCCTAATGGTTTCCCACTCCTCTGGTGAGAGTTTCCCGGGCTTGTCAAGAATGTTGTTAGGGATAGCAATTTTCCCAATATCATGAAGAAGGGAAACCAGCTTAATATTATCCATTTCACTGTCCGGCAGAGCAATAGCCTGCCCAATCGTTTGTGCAATGCAGCGTATTCGTTCACAATGTTCCTTGGTTTCATGGCTTCTGGCCCATAATGTATTCTCCAATGACAAGATGAAGGAATTGCGCGTGCTTCTATCCGCCAGCAGCTTATGCCGGTACATTTTATCCTCGGCTTCCCTGATCACTTCTTTTAAATCAGTCGAAGTCAAATTTTTGCTGGCTAACCCCAGGGATATACTGGTCTGGATCGGCAGGTTATTAATATCTTCACAGCGATTGTTTATTCGTTTGAGAATTTTAGAAGCAGTTTCTTTATCACACCGGGGCAAAAGAATAATAAACTCGTCTCCACCCCAGCGGGCAACAATATCCTCTTCCCGGCACGAACTTTTTAATGTTGCCGCGACCGTTATTAAAACGTTGTCTCCCTCATGATGTCCCAGGGCATCATTAATGAGCTTTAACCCATTTACATCCCCCATAATCAGACTTATCGGCAACTGCCTTTCGGTATCTAAACGTTCCAGTTCTGCCTCAAAAAAAGCCCGGTTATATAAACCTGTTAATTTGTCATGAAAACTCAAGTATTTAATTTCTTCTTCCGATCGCTTACGGTCGGTTATATCACCGGCAATGCTTAATTGACAAGTCCCGCCGTCAATATCGATTTTTACGGCTGAAAACAACCCTATCCAGATTTCACCGGATTTACGCCGAAAATTAAATTCCATATCACGAACTGGAACATCCCTGAGAAGCATTTGTCTCATTTTCTTGCCGTCGGCGGGATTAACCCAGATTCCCAGTTCAATCGGGGTTTTCCCGATTATTTCATTACGTTGAAAACCAACAATGCGGCAGAAGCTTTCATTTACCAGTATAAACCGCCCATCATTAAGGGTCGATATAGCCTCGGCGTTAGGACTGGCATTAAAAGCCTTGGAAAACCGTTCTTCGGATAACCGCAAGGCTTCCTGGTCTTTTTTCCGTTCCGTAATATCCTTACTTACCATAAGGAGAAGCGGTCTATTAAATACTTTTATTATCTCTGCCGAAATCAAAAAATCGCGGACCTCTCCAGATCTCATGCGAAAAGCAGTTTCCAAGTTGCGTAAATTGCCATTGATTTCAAGTTGTTCTA
This sequence comes from Chitinophagales bacterium, assembly GCA_050259035.1. GTDB lineage: Bacteria > Bacillota > Syntrophomonadia > Syntrophomonadales > DTU052 > JBLMZW01. The sequence goes on from JBLMZW010000043.1 coordinate 3,567, forward strand.
TGAACCTTTGTCGTTCATCTTCACTAGGCCAGATTCCAAGTTCGGAGCTGGTACGTCCAATTGCTTCTTCCCATGAGTATCCTGTAGCTTCGATCCAGGCGTCATTCACTTTTACATAACGTCCATCATCTAAGGTAGTTACACAAATAGGTTCCGGGTTTCTCCATAAAACCTTGGCCAGTCCTTCCTGTCGAATGCTTTCCAACCCCATATTAGCCAGAACCCGGGCAACCTGAGAATAGAATTCAACGACAGTTATTACTTTATCCCGGGGATGTACCGGAACTCTTTGCAGTGCATCTATATAACCATCCTCGTCGAATCCGTATTCCCTGGCCTGGCGGCGAAAAAAATCCTCGTCAGGTGGGTCGTGCAGAATTTGTCCAAGAAATATCGTTGCCAGGTGTTGTCCTTCAACTATAATTGGAGTCGCATATTCCATAAGCCCGTTATTACATTGGTAAGCCACATAAGGTCCATCCTGGAGATGGTCTAGTATGTAACTGTCACTTTGCTGACAACGCAGTTCAGTACAGGGACAAACTCGATGGAATTTGGTGCAGATATCCTGCCATCCTTTCATAATCAGGATGTTGTTCTCGGGGTCAAGAATGGAATATTGCATACCTGTAATCATATAAAATGACTCAAACAACTGGTCAATAAGAGAGATGTCGACGAGATCAAGAAAATGATAGCCGGGAGAGTTGCCAGTATCTTTTGCTACATCTTCAGCCTTCAAGGGTGCCTCCTCAAACCGTACAATTTTACAATCAATTGAGCGCGATATCGTACATGAGGGCTGCTCTTACTTTTGAGGGTACATCCATTCAGATCGCGGTGAAAACAAATGTCCGAAATGACATATTTTAGCTTTGACACGTTTTGTGTCGCATGATGTCGTAAGATATTTAAATTATAATCCTTATTGTTTTTTCCTGCCAAACACGAATTTCCATTATTGAAGATGTTAAGGAAAAGGGTTAAATCTTCCAAAGATGGGCTCGGGCATTTTACTATTGTGAATTATAAAAAATGGGAAGACCCCCCATTTTATATGTCAATGTTATATATGCTACTCGCATCATATGCTATGGTTATCATATGAAACATCATTTCTCCCCTTTTTAATTATCTTAAGATTCGGATTTTTACCTGGAGATCGTCCGACCTTGGCCATCGGATACCACGAATCACCTATTTTGACCCTAACAATATCTGCAGTGTAATCATTATTGCCGTCACACTCATGACAGTTAGCAAGCAGTGACGAGCCTACTCCATAAATATCTGCTGGCACGCCTAAAGCTTCAAACTTATTAATTCGTTCAACATCAAAACCGCCGGTAACTACTATTTTTACTTCCTCACACCATTGGCGGGCAATCTTTACTGCCTCGATTGGAACTTCCCAGGCTTTATAGGCAACGTTTATAGACTCACGCAATGCCCAGACTAATCTGGGATTTACTCCGCAATCCAGCTTCATTTCTCCAAGCGGCGGAACAGATACATCTCTCATGTTTCCGGAAGTGTCGGGACGAACGCCAAACAATTTGTATTTCTGGGCTTCTTCGTACTTGCCGGCCTGCCATAATTCCCAGTACCGTTTAAACATGCTCCGCATTACCTTAAGGGTATCGCCAACACAATCATTGTGAAAATCAACCAGAGCGATCCTCGGGATTTCGGCCGGCATTACCCGTGAGAACTGCAGCATCGTCTCGCTAGTGTCTCCTAGAAAACAAGCGATAGAAGCATGCGCCACCGTACCTCCTCCAACTCCACCCCACCATTCTGCCTGTCCATCGGTAGAGACCAGTACCCGGGACTGTTTTCCTTCGTACCGGTTGAAGGCCTGGACCGCCAGGGAATAAGCGTAGCCATGGAATGGCTGCATCTTATAGTGTGCAAACCGGGCCGGGAAGAATAAAATATCCTTTCCTTTCGCGGCTGCCAGTACATTGTAGACATTGGTAGCTACTTGGGTCGCCTCAGACAGTACCCCGAGTATAGGGGTCTCAAGAATCCCAAAGTCCTGGTAACGTCCTCGGACTTTAAGAACCGGCTGAACCTGTTGCGGATCATCACCGTAAGTAACGATCGTACCATCTTCAACCGCTTCAATTTCTAGTTGGTCATAAGTATTTATGAAAACGCCATTGTCATCAAAATAGCCTGTGCATTCCTGCAAAATGGCTAGAGCTTCGTCTACCCCGGCTACCAGGCTGAATGGTTTTCTCCGGGTAAAAAACTGTATTTCAACTACTATGTTTCCGGTTTCCACGCTGGCGGTATCAATGTCTTTAATATCGCTTCTGCCCTGGAAAGTGTAGCCTTCTTTATCCAAGACTTCAAGCATCCTTACAATATTTCTAAAGTATGCGTCTGTGTACCACCCTTTGCGCATTCGGCCAACATCGATTTGGAAGACTTCTTTTGATAGTCTCTGCCCGTTAAATATACTCACTTCCCAAGCCCCTTTCAGCCTCTTATCAACTTAATTTGAGTTAACTTATATTAAAATATCCTTTACCAGCTCGACCCCATTCACCTGCATCAGATATAAGGCCATTTGGTTGACGGCTTCCGCGTTGTGTCCCGGAGCATCATAAGTATCGACCAGAGCTGTAGGCACTATAACCCTACCGGCTATGTTTTCCTGATTCATTTTGGCTTTTAAAGTTACGGACATCAGAAATATACAGATATCAGTACAACATCCTACTACGACGAAGGTTGGTAGGTCGTCAGGGCCCAGCGGAACTGTTAGTTTTTCCCATACGCCTGGCACCACCAATCCATTGGTACAGTTCTTTCGAATTATTTCGATATTGAGATCAGTCAGTTCGTTAATAAGTTCGGCCTCCCGAGTACCTTCCAGGCAATGTTCGGGGAAATCCTGAAATTCAGCCGAATCTGCATGGTGCTGATCTGTGAAGGCGGCAATCCGGTATCCAGCTTCAGCAAACTTAGCCGCGAGTTTGCCTATAGGTTTGCTCATGGCCATTATCCTTGGGCTGGCAAGCGCCCCCCACTCCGTAAACCCTTTAAGCATATCGATGATAACCAGAGTAGTGTTGGGGGCGAGATCCGTGAAGGCAATTGAAGGTAGGTCCCGAAGGGCTCTGGATGTTTCGACTAATAACTGATCACTATTCATCATGCATTACTCCCCGTATATGTATTTAGCACCTAACCATCCGCCATTGGATTATGTTTAACCGTTTAGCAAAACCGTGCTGCACATCGGCTTTCATGAGCAACATACTTATAATATAGAGATTGCTCAGAATATGTCATATAACATATTATCGAGTATGGACCACTAAATCTCAACACCACTGATTGTTTCTTCTCTTGTGGCTAATAAAGATACGTAAAAAACAAAATAACATCACCCAACTAAGGTGATGCCATTTCAATTGCAAATTCTAAGTATTTTTCTCTGTTAAGGATAGCTGCATGGATATGAAGATGGCTCTTTATGTGTTGTGACCAGCCTATTGCCTCCGGCTTCCAGGCCGCAACATTATAGCTAGGCTTTAATGCTTCTGGCCGAGATCAGCCAGGGAGCTGGAAATGGCTCGATCACGTTTTTGCTATTGACTCGAGATACCTCTATAAGGATCGCTTCAGTGCGTTCCAGGCCGTTTTCGTGAAACAAGGCCGGAAGAGATGTCAGGGTTTCGAAGTCATAGGTGTATATAACAAAATCCATGACGGGGTTGATGGCCAGGAGTCTTTTTATTTCACTGCCGATTCTGGGACTTGCTACTATAAACGCCAAATCCGGCACGGGTAGCTTATCCATCAAATCATCTTCCAGAGAATCAACAATTATTACGTTGGAGAGACCAAATTTTTCAACATTACATTGCATAGTATCCCGATCCCTGGGGCTATATTCCACAGCAATGATACTGCCTTCGGCAGCAATCATAGCGGCCTCTACTGCGATGCTCTCACCTGAGATGATACATATATTAGCCTGGTCCCGTAAATTGAGCTTAGTTATTATAACAGCCCGAGCTTCCCGGCATACATACTGAACCGACCCGGGGGCGAAACGGCTGTTCTCCATACCTACCTGATAATTCGTTACAGCGTTAGGATTCAGAATCAACATGGCTGCAGAGTAATTGATCCCGCGGTTGATCATGTCTGAGACTTGGTCGTGTTTGATCTCACCTATTGGATCTGAGCCCTCGTTGTACCAGATAACGCAGTCTCCCAGCTCCGCATTCCACATGTCATAGAATATATCCGGGTGCCCGGCATCCACAAACACTAGCACCGCCCGGTTGCTCATTACGGTCGAAATCAGGTTCTTATTCTTCCCTGTCATATCCAGCATCTTCACTTTTGCCAGATTAATATCAACGTTTTGTGAAAAATAATGAAGCCAGGATAAAATTACCTCATTAGTAAACATGGTTTGTTCCACAGGCAAGACCTCCCTTGCTAACATTTATCATACCATGCTTTTTGGATTTATTCCCAGTCTCAGAATAGAATTTAACAGCCGGTGCGTTCCTGTAAACGTTCCCATTTTTGATCCACATATGCTTGAGCTTCTTCTATCATCCACTCATTGCCCTTCTGGAACATATGGCGGAATCTGCCCTGAGGGCGGAGGAAGTCCTCTACCGGCAGCTTTTTCTTCGGTGTATAGCTAAGACGCCATACCCCCTGTTCTACTTCAAATAGGGGCCAGGCGCAGGTTTCCACCGCCAGCTTTGTGATCTCCGCCAGCTGGGCCATGGGGTACTCCCATCCACGGGGACATGGGGATAGTATATTCAAAAAGCAAGGGCCTTCAGTATAAATAGCTTTATAAGACTTGGTGTGTAAATCTCTGAAATTGCCCACCGGAGCCGTCTGAGCTACATAAGGAATACTGTGAGCCACCAGGATTTCAGTCAGGTCTTTTTTGTTCTGTTTCTTGCCCTGTCCCACAGAACCTATAGGCGTCGTAGTTGTACGGGCAAAAAGCGGCGTTGAAGATGAACGCTGAATTCCGGTGTTCATGTAAGCCTCGTTATCGTAGCAGACATAGACCATGTCATGACCCCGTTCCATAGCACCCGACAGGGATTGAAACCCTATATCATAAGTCCCGCCGTCACCTGCAAAAGTAATAAACTTGACGGTTCCTTCCACCTTACCGCGGCGTTTCAAAGCGTTATAGGCAGCTTCTACTCCGGAACAGGTTGCCGCGGAGTTCTCAAAAGCAGAATGAATATAACTGTCCATATAGGCGGTGTAAGGATACATAAAGGTGGAAACCTCCAGACAACTGGTGGCGTTAACAACCACGGCCCGGTCCTCTTGATTCAGTGCCCGCAGAACTCCCGATACAACCACCCCGGCGCCACAGCCGGCGCAGAGGCGATGCCCTCCCGTAAAACGTGCCGGTTTTTCTATTTCCTGTTTCAGGTTGTATACCGTGCTCATACTGTCTCCTCCTTTGACCTCTGTCCCATATGGGTATATACCGGCCCGATTTCACCGCTCACCGCGATATCCATCAGCCGGCCGAATATTTTTTCAATATCCTCGACCTTTAGGTCACGGCCCCCCAGGCCATAAACGATATCAATCAGATATGGGCGGTCCTTAAGATCATATAAAGCACTGCGGGTCTCGGCAAATAAAGGCCCGCCGTTGGCTGAAAAGCCCTCGGATTTATCCATGACAGCTACGGCCCTGGTATTGGCCAGGGCCCGGGCCAGTTCTTCGCCCGGGAAAGGACGGAACACCCTGATTTTAACCAGCCCTGCCTTTACCCCATCCTCCCGCAGCTTGTCTACAGCTGCTTTGGCAGTTCCGGCCGTTGATCCCATTAGAACCAGAGCAAATTCCGCATCCTCCATTTTATACTCTTCAAACAGGCCATAAGGCCGGCCGGAGATCTTTTCGAACTCTGCGGCTACCTCCAGTATACGGGCCTTGGCCACCTTCATAGCCTCAGCCTCCAGAACCTTATGTTCCATATAATAAGGACTTAGATCGTATGGTCCCACCGCCAGCGGGTTTTCCTTTTTCAGCAGATAGTTTTCCGGGTTATATTCCCCGACAAACTTACGCACGTCACCCGTCTCCAAAAGGTCTATATTCTCTACGGCATGACTGGTTATGAAGCCATCCATACAAATCATCACTGGCAAGCGTACACTCGGAGTCTCGCCGATAGGCATGGCCATGAGAAAATTATCATAGGCCTCCTGATTATTTTCGGCATATATTTGAATCCAGCCGCTGTCACGGGCTCCCATAGAGTCTGAGTAATCGTGGTTTATGTTAATCGGCCCCGAAAGGGCCCGGTTGACGCAGGCCAGGGTAATAGGCAGCCGGCATGAAGCCGCCACGTATAAAAGCTCATACATTAGTGCCAGTCCGCAAGACGAAGTAGCACAAACAGATCTGGCTCCTGCAGCTTGTGCCGCAATGCAAACCGACATTGAACTATGCTCAGACTCCACGGTTACGTATTCAGTATTTACCTCGCCATCGGCCACATATTGGGCGAAGTATTCAGGAATTTCTGTGGAGGGAGTGATCGGGAACGCCCCCATGACATCCGGATTAATCTGCTTCATGGCATAAGCTACAGCCTCGTTGCCGGAAAGGCGGCTGCTCATATGGCCACACCTCCACTCACCATTGTAATCGCCGGGAAGGGACACACGTTCTCACAGATGCCACAGCCCTTGCAGTGCATATAATCGAAGTCCAGACGTTTCCCGTCCTTTACCGGAATGGCACTGTCCGGGCAGAATGGAACACAAAGCATACAATGTTTACATGCTTCCGCGTGAAAAATAGGGGTGTTAGTCCGCCATGTGCCAGTATTGAAGTCCCGGGCGGTCCCCGGTTCATATATCTCCCCGCCTGGGGTTAGATCCTGCCAGGGAGTACGTTCGTTAATATCCTTTGCCTTGATCATCTAACTGCACCTCCTCCATGGATTTTTTCAGTGTTGCCATATTCCCTTCGATAACCTGGGGTTTAGCAGCAAATTTATGTTTAAACGATTCTTCTATATTTGATAAGAAACGCTCGGTTTCCAAAACGCCGCTCACCTTAACCACCGCAGCCAGCATAGGGGTGTTGGGAAAGTTTCTGCCCAGAATCTCTTCCGAAATGCGGCGGGCATCTATGGTGCAGACCTTGCCGGTCCATCCCCGCAGCCTGGTACGTATCTCCTGAGGAGAACCTGAAGTATTAATAATTATTGCCCCGCCTTCTTTCAGCCCTCCGGTAACATCGACGCTGTCCAGCAAAGTCTCATCTAAAACGACCACATAATCTGGATAATAAATATTGGAATGAATAGTACACCGTTTTTCACTGATGCGGTTATAAGCCGTTATAGGAGCTCCCATGCGTTCCGGGCCATACTCCGGGAATCCCTGCACGAATTTTCCCTGCAAACCAGCCACATCCGCCAGCAGCAGGCAAGCCATCTTAGCCCCCTGTCCGCCCCGGCCGTGCCATCGGATTTCCACCATATCATGGGTTGCCATCGCTTTTTCCTCCAATCATAATGATTGATAAATGTGAAGCTCGTCGGCAAAGCCGACGGGCCGCACGATTTAGGTATTTCACTCCTCGCTTTGCTCGGGTAAAACAATACAAATCGTCCGGAAAGTAAAAAGACTTTCGCCCCATAAAGGGACGAAAGCCATAAGAGACATTCGCTATACCACCCATTAATACGACATACCATCATATGCGTTCCCGGTTACGGGGGAAAACCGTCGGAGCCTACTAGATTACTCGTTCAGTCCGCAGCTCAGGAGTGATTTTCGGTTTCAAACTACTGGTACCGGGCTTCCACCGTCCCCGGCTCGCTAAAACGTTCGTCGGCTGAAACGTACTCTCTCCGTCAATGCCTTTGAAATATTAAATTATAAGTAATAAATATAACATTTGATTGTGTTTTGTCAATCAAATCCTTAAATGCAAACCCAAAACAGGTTTTAATTATTAAATTGATTAGTTCCATTATTGGTATTATAATCAGAAGTGAAATCAATGGGGAGGTGGTTATTATGAGTGACATAAATGAAGTTATCTTAAATCCTGTCCGAATAAGAATCATACAAGAGCTTGCTATAAAAGGAAGCATTACTGCGACAGAGCTTTGCGAAAAAATCAGTGATGTTCCGCGGACCACCATGTACCGACACATCAATATTCTATTAGACAACAACCTTTTATCTGTTATATCTGAAAAGAAGATTCGAGGGAGCCTGGAGAGAACTCTTGCCTTGAATATAGAAGGATTAGCCAAATATAACACCATTGAGAATGCCTCTCAGAATGCATTGGCTTTTTTAATGAATAAGTATGCCAGATTTCATAACTATTTCAGCTGTGAAAATCCCGCCCCCGATAAAGAGAAAATATTTTTGAACAACGCGGTACTGATGATGGATGATAATGAGTTCGACCAATTTTTATCGGAACTGCGAGAGCTTCTCCTTAAATACAACTTTGAATATGCCGCCGGAAGAAAAGCCAGAGACATTTCTATAATATCTGCACCAACAGAAAAGGAGTGAGCTAAATGGAAGTAATCAGGCCGAAAAGAGGTAAAAAAGTAATGACTGTTTTTACAATTATCTTAGGAATCATTGTTGGTCTTAATATAATCGGATTTACAGCCAACAAGATATTTTTTGCCAATGAGCTTGAAGCGGTCACACCTTACGGACAAATAGTAGAAGTAAACGGGCATAAGATGCATCTGTATTCGATGGGCGATGGAGAGAAAACCATTGTGTTGTTGCCAGGTTTGGGAGTATCCTTGCCGAGTGCGGACTTTGGCCCACTGATGAGAGAGCTTTCTAAAGAATACACGGTTGTCTGCATCGAATACTTCGGTACTGGTTTCAGCGACCAGGTAGATACACCACGAACAAATAAAAATTATACGGAAGAAATCAGAACTGCATTGTCTTTGGCTGGTTTTAAGGCACCTTATGTCTTAATGCCGCACTCCGCGTCCGGCATTTATTGTGAATACTATGCCGCAAAATATCCTGGCGAAGTGTCTGCGATCATAATGCTGGATACAACATCAACAGCAATAACAGCGGCTAAGAATCCGCCCAAATTTATATACGGGTTAGGTAAGTATCAGCAAGCTTGCGGATTATCGCGCGTGGCGAATAAATTGGTGCCTCCTGCTCAAAAAGCAGAAAATGGATATACCGCAAAAGAAATCAATGACTGCAGAATGTTTAATTATCACGTTCTTAACGATACAATTATTGATCAGTCTTATCGTATCCTTGATAATATCAACGAAGTAAACGCCATAGCTTTCCCTCAAGAAATTCCGGTACTGAAACTCATATCTTCACAAACGGTAAAAAAAGCAGGAGTAGAATATCATAGAGATCACTTAAAAAAGCTGGGAGCAACAGCTGAATCGAAAACTATTGATGGCTCTCATTTCTTTTATCAGACTAATGTTGGAGATATCTGTGATGCAACAAGTACGTTCCTAGAAAAAATCAACTGAGGGCATTGAGGTGACAAGGGGATAGTCCTTTTGTCACCTCATATATTGTCAACCCTAAATCGAAAGGGGCTCCACGCCTAAGTGGACCAGACCACTTTTAAATTGCTTTTTGTCCTGTATTGCTGAAACTGTTGCTTACAGGGGATTTGTATTATATTAGCGAATGCACAATTAGAATAAGACATTTGAGAAAGACTATAATGCAGCAAAAGAATGGAGTTGAGTTTTCATGGACATCTTAGCCGAAAACAGGGGTATTGATGAACAGCTTTTCCATAATATCCTGGCGGTATCCCAGAGTATGCCTGCATTGCAGACCATGGGCATCCACATCACATATCTGGGACCAGGTATGGCGGGGCTAAAAATGACTTGTGAACATAATTTTGCTAATCACATGGGATCTATACACGGTGCTATTATTTGTGCTCTTATCGACAACGCGATGGGATATTCAGTTGAGTCCTTAGGCTTAAGGTGTATAACTCTAGATCTTAACCTAAACTATATATTGCCGGTTAAAGAAGGTACTGAGGTTACTGCAGCAGGACATGTGCTTCACGCAGGTAAAAAAACCGCGGTAGTTGAAGCGTCAGTATATACAGATACGGGTGATGTTGCGGCAATAGGCAGAGGGACTTTTTATATATTGCCGGGTTCGATATAAGTAGGTTTACTATCACAATAAACCAGGGGTTAAAACCTCCAAACCAAAATAAAAAAGCTCTTCTCCTTATTTGCACAATTCATGCGGGAGAAGAACTTGTTTATTCCCGTTTCCCGACTATTTTATTTCTTCCACTTTTTGTAGACTTCGTCAGGGAGGGGCATATAGAAGTCGATCGCATCGACGGGATCGTCGATTGGGTGAATTCCGCTTGAGCTTTTAGACATATTGGAACTGGCCCCTATTTTTTTTGTGTCTTTCAAAACGTATCACCTCCAAATAGTTTCTAACATTATTTTGCCCGCCTCATTATTTTTTTCTCGCCCACTTTCTGTAAAGATGATGCATGGTGTTTTAGTTATGAAACGATCATGATATCTCCATTTTCAAAGCTTCCCATCGCAAACAGTATGATAGATTTGTATATATATCCAAATATAGGCGTCCCCTTTGTTATAATTGGGTTGTGATGAGCTGTATTGAAGGTGAGTTATGAATTGATAATCTTCCTGAAGGTAACATCTAGTCAGAGTGAAGTATTACCATTCAGCTACAAATGGGAGGGGTGAAAACAATGAATAATTACGGAGTTCGGCTTGAGCGCATGGGAAACGTTGCAGTTATAACATTGGACCGGCCAGATCGGCAAAACTCGATGGATGAGCACATGTGGACCTGTTTTGAAGAGGTGATATCCGAATTGAGGCAAAGCCTGCCCAGGGCTGTTGTTTTAACCGGAGCAGGGGAAAAGGCTTTTTGTGCGGGCTTTGACGTCAATCCGAAAAATCCTCAGGTCACCAACCTGATTAAAGCCCTGGAAAAACATGAGAGAGCCCCTGCAGAGTCACTTATCCATCGTGTACGAACAATAACAGATTCACTGGTATTCCTGCCCGTCCCGGTTATTGCGGCCATAAACGGGCTCGCCTATGGAGGTGGGGCGGAAATAGCATCGCGGTGTGATCTGAGGGTGATGGACCCTGATGCCATAATCAGCTTTTCTGAGGTTAAACTGGGCCTCATGCCTGATCATGGAGGCGTGGTAGGTCTGACTCGCCTAATCGGTCCCGCTAAGGCTTCGGACTTGATCTTGACCGCCAGGAAACTCGGTGCCAAAGAGGCCCTTGCTATAGGTGTTGTCAACCGAATCAGTGAGCCGGGTAAAGCCCTGGATGAGGCGCTAGAACTTGCCAGAACTATTGCCGACAACGGGCCGGAGGCTGTGCGTCATGCATTGAGGGTGATAAGAAAAACCCCAGATCTCGCCTACATGGATGCCCTGCAGATGGAATCACAAGAGGCTGTCGATCTAATTCTGACCGGGGAGTGCGCCCACGGCATCAGTGCGTTCCTGACTAAAAAAAAGCCGGTATTTCCTGAACCAGCAGAATGATAAATAGTTTGGAAAAATAATTTTTCAAGAAAATCCAGTCTAAAAAATTTTTGTACCGGTCATAGTCTACGAGAACAGGATGAAAACATTATTTCAGTTAGCCCGAAAGTCTGCCGCGTACTGGAAGCATATCTTTGCCACACCTAATCTTTAAAAGGCTATATTCAGAGTTCTACCATCTTAACTGCGGCGGATTGTATCATACAGAGAATTAGTTTCAGCAGCAGGGACTATGCCATATTCATTTGCCAGGATAGAGCTGAAATCATGATACAAGTCAAGAGCGTGCTTTTTTTGCCCGGTTTGCCACAACAGTTCCATTGTCGTTCTGATCACCGGCTCATCAGCCGGTTCCAGGGCCAGGTAGCGAAAACATGTTTGTATGGCAGAAGACTGCCTGTCCTGGCGGCGGTAGCACTCAACCAATTTCAACAGGACCTGAAGGTAGCGGTGGCGCAGCTGTACGCGCAGGCCTGCGGTCCAATCATCGTATAGATTCTCCGGCAGGAATTCTCCATGATATAATTCACAGGCCTGTTCCAGAAGGTCTGTCATAACCGGGTTTTCTATAGCAGTATTGGTCAGGGCCTTATTTGTCACGGTATCAAATAATTCATAATCGGTATATATTTCAACTTTCGTGTTTATGTAAACTAACCCGCGTTCAAGGATTAAAATCTCATTACCGTTATCGATGATTCCGAGGGCCTGGCGAGCGTGTGACAAAGCCTTCCTCAGGTTAGCGTCCCCCAATCGGGGGTCTGATTCGGATTCAGGCCATAACGCCTCGATTAATTTTGTCTTATGATGTTGATGTCTCTCTATAATCAGAAACTTGACCAGATTTTCAGCCCTTTTTGTTTTCCAACGAGATGAAGTAATTTCAACCCCGTTAACAAAAATTCGGAATACGCCCAGGCAGCTCACATGAATAACCGGCACCCCGGTTTTCTGGAACATGTTTTGTAAAAGTAAAATGATGCTGTTTTGTATGTTTTCGTCTGAGTGATTCAGCAGGCTGCAGGCTTCCTGGCATACCCGTTCCGGAAACCAGCGTTGGAGGAGGTAAGCCGCCCACTCTGGGTGTATTTTTTTCAGCAGCGCCCGCCGACACATGGTATAAACGGTTTCCGCGTGCCAATGCCAAAAATATTCCCATTTTTCAGTTTCAGCGGCACCCAAGGCCTTGCGCAAGTAGCTGTCGGACGTGTCGTTATCTCCTTGCAATTGATGCAGCCGGGCGAGATATAATTGGGTGCCGGCGAGTACATGTCTGGCCCCTTTTTGACTGCATTTTGAGCTGACTTGTTCAAAGTACAATCGGGCCAGGTCCAGTTGACCGGCTTCCATAGCGATGGTTCCTACTACCGATTGGGCATATTCATCCATCCCCTGGGCACAAGGAATACCTTTCATCTTCTCCCATAAATTAAGGGCCTCCGGAAGCAGGTCACGAGCCTCTTCCCCGGAATTCATACGCAATAAAATCAAATCTAGTTCAGTAAGCAGAGCCACATAAGTATCTTTATATTGTAAAAAAGCGTCACGGGAAAGCTCAAATCTTTCCCTGGCCTCACTCAACTGCCCTGCCAACATGTTTAGATGGGCCTGGTGACGAAAAGTCAGAGCGATTTGATACGGCACGTTATATTTTTGACCCAATCGCAGCAATTCTTTTAATATTTCAGACAGCTTATCGTGGTTTCCTTCCAGAAAGCTAATAAAGGCATATGCGACTAAGGCCGCGCCGGTCCAGTACTCATTTTCCCGGACATAGGGTTCTTCCAATGATTCGGTTATAGCTTCCCGGGCAGCTTTAAGATTACCCAGCCTGTATAAAAGACCACTTATCGCTAAGGCATATTTCATTCGCGACTCTGCATCCAACGCAGTTTTCTTAACCATGGCGTTTAACTGGATCGCCTTCTGCAAATCATCTTCCATAAGCGCACTTACCATTCCCGCAATCAAAATAGTATTTTGCAGCCATGGGCTCTGGGACTGTACGGCTGCTGCCGACATTTGCTCCGCTGTTTCTTTTAATTTTAGTGAATCGTTGGCAAAAGAATAGATTGTCGCCATCGCCAGCAAAGAGCGGAACCGGCAGTTAATATCCCCTTCTCGCTCGGAAATAACAGCTGCCCGTAATAAAGTGCCCAGAGCCTCTTCCATGCTGATGTGCAGAATACTTGTTCCTTTGAAAAAAAGAAGCCAGTGGTCATTGCTTACAAGTTCCTCTGGCAGGCGGCTAATCCAGGAATTTAGCGTATCCAGACGCCCACACTGTAAAAAGTATTCGTCACCGTAACCATGGATAAGGCTTATTGTGGCAGGCCAATCGGGGCAGGACGCCAATTGTTCCAGGGCTCTGTCGATATCCCCTATGTTTTCGAGAAATGCCGCGGCGCGGTGCTTGACTGAAATAACATACTCTGGTGAACGCAACTGTTTCAATTTCTGTTCCATAAATTGTCCCATGAGGTGGTGCAGCCGCCAGGTGGTAGTTTCGCCTTCGTTCTGACTTAGCAAGCCCTGGGCATGAAGCTGCCTAATCTTTTTGTCACTATCCTCGCACTGTAAAGCGGCATTGCATAACTCTGGCTCTAGATATGGCAGCAGGGAGGACTCCAGTAAAAAATCCCGAAGTTCACTCGGAAGATATACAAGCAACTCGTTGCCTAAATATGTATATAGATCTGCGTCTTTGCTTTTTAAATCTGATAATGTCTTTTCCAAGCCGCCGCCCGATTGTATAAGCAGTAATCCCAGGAGGCGAAGTCCAACCGCCCATCCCTCAGCAATGAAATGAATATCGGTAACTTCTTTTTCCGTCAAATTCAAACCAAAAAGCGAAAACATGTCCCGCGATTCCTCAATTGAAAACCGTAAATTATCATTTTCAATTTCCAGTAGTTCCCCGCTGAGCAATTCCTGGTACAGATTTATAGACAGGCTGTTTCTGCTGATCAACACCAGGTGTGCTCCGCCAGGCAGCCAGCGGATGAGATATTCTAAAATACTGCGGATGGTCGTGTTTTTTTCAATCAGGTGGACGTCGTCCAGGACCAAAACCAATTCACTTTCTTCGGGTATTTCTTCAAGAAAGGAGGCAACAGCTATTTGCCAGTCCCGGCCGGAGTCTTCCAGGCTGTTCATCGTGCGCAGGGCCTGGCTGCCAAAACCGGGCAGGACTCTTTTCACGGCGTTGATTAAATGGTAAAGCAGGAAGGAGGGTTCACTGTCGTGGCTGTCAAGGCTAAGCCATGCGGTAGCGGGCCAACCAGGCTCTTCCAGCAAAGAAGAAATCCAGACACTTTTTCCATAGCCTGTCGGAGCGGTTACGGCAGTAACGCGGTGGGACAGGATAGAAAAGCCGAGGTCGTTCAAACGTGCTCGTCTTATGTATTTCTTGATGCGAGGCGGAACAAACTGGGCGTGAACCAGGGGAATGGAGATCCGCTTCTTTTCAATGCTGGAGATATTATTCATAACAACCTCTGCTTCTTGGTTCGTTAACTACCGAATCAGTAAGCCACTTTCATCGCCAGTTTTTCTTCGTTAATTCCACAAACTTTAGTACCAAAATTTTCACTACATTAATATACGTTAATATACGTTCTTTTCGACATGGTTTTGGTATTTCCTGCCACTATTACTTCGGGTTTTAAGTATGTGCTTTTCAACTGCCATTCCCCCGCTGGCAACGCGGGTCAATGTAATTGGGCTTATTATTGAATATAATGTAACGGCTTTACAACACTGCGTAGTGAAATGCCTGGGGAACATCTCCCCCTTTGTCTCGATAAACGCTGGAGGGCGGCACATGATAGCCGCCCTCGTGTTTTGCCTGTTTTGTTTAGGTTGAAATCAAATGAGATTGGTTAAGCTATTTCCAAATCGTTCCTAGAGGAATGATTTTCATAAGGCATATATCATCACCCACCTTGATACTTTTCAATAATTCCACATCAACTTCACAGCCAAACGCTGCCTCGAACAGGACCTTGCTATACCCGGTAGTGCATTGACACCATGCGTATGTATCTAATTTGTCCACATCGGCCAGCATCGGGCAGGGACAAAACGGGAACTGCAGATAGAGTTCCCCATTAGTACAGAACATGCCGGCTGCGTTGGCCTTTTCCAGGCTCCCGAATTCCTCCATGCTGGACGATGCTGCAACCAGTTTCTTCACCAGCGCCAGTTTTTCATCCATACCATATCCGCATTGGCAGTTCATTCTGATCTGCTTAACTGCGAAACGATCAAAACTGTTTTCCAGTCTGGTCATGGTGGACTTTACCCAGGTCGCATTGTCCTTTTCGTGTTCCCCAAAAACAATTTTGGTTGCGATTTCATCGTTGCTTGCTGATTTTATCGCGCCATACAGTACCTGCTCTTGAATTTTTCTTATCTCAAACATCATAAGACCTCATTTCTTCAAATTTCTCAATTAAAAATTACAATAAAAAAAGCACACCAGGATAGCGTGCTATGGCAATAGGGCATTTTCGCACAGCTCATCCACTATCGACTGTTATTCAGATGCATGACTAATTAAGGCTATCATAGCCATAGCCGCAGTTGTTCGGTTGCATTTGAAAACTAACGATAGATTGGATCAAGCACAGGCTCAATGTCCTTTCGTTATTAAGATGTGTCTTTATGGTACCATATTAAGCCATTCTATTGAAGCCGTTCTTTGAATTGACGTAACTCGTTTTCATAACAAAAGTAATCTCAACAACTATTTTTCTTTTGATGGCACTGGAAGAATATGTAGTATTAACAGATCTAACGTTAAAATTTCCTGGTACCGCGTCACATCGATAAGCAGCATTGCCACGGCCGGAGCCTCGATAGGGAGGGGAAGCTACAGAGTTAACCGGTCTCACTGGGGCTCTCCAAAAAATGGTGATATTCCCGTAATATTTTGTTATGATCGTGGTAGATGAATCGAAACAGTTTAAGAAGGGAAGGATGGTTTTGCGTTCTTGGATTAAGTTATTAATGCTTGTGGCAGTCCTGGCTATAGCAACGGTTTTACTGCCGGCTGCTTATGCAAACGCTGCCACGATCACCGTTACCGACACGTCGGACGTTTCTTCTGGTGACCCGGCTAATGGCTCACTGCGGTGGGCGGTGAATACCGCTTCCGCAGGCGACACGATTCAATTTTCGTCAGATTTAACAAGACCAATAGCTATTACCCTTAAAGCACCGCTTACAATTACTAAATCGCTAACCATCGATGGAGGAAACAGTATCACAGATCCAGTCACAATAGACGGAGGCGACTCCTGCCGGGGATTTAAGGTAACTAGCGCTTCGCTGTTTTTGAATAACCTGACCTTGTCCAATTGCAATGCTCCAACCAACGAGGCCGGCGGAGCGATCAACTTTACCAATCCCACCGCCACTGACGCCGTACTTAGCTTGAGTAATTGCAGAGTAAAGGACAACCAGGGCCAATACGGCGGGGGCATCTACTGCGAGCGAGCGGCCAGTATAACCTGTAACCAATGCGTCTTTACGGGCAATGCCGACCTCGGCGCCAGCGGCGGCGGGTTATATGCCATTGGTACCAGTGGAAACGTCACGCTTAACGGCTGCAGCTTCCATAACAACTTTGCCAAATTTTACGGTGCAGCCGTAGCTTGCCACGATTCCAATACAATTATGACCAATTGTACTTTTAGTCACAACGTTGAGAGTGACGGGTATGGCGCGGCCTACATAGTCGATAGCTTCAAGAATCGGACGGGGGACTCCCTCAGCGTATTCAATTGTACATTTGCAGGGAATACAGGAAGTGCCCCGCAAGGCCTTTATGTTTACTATATTGATCAGGTAACTCGGGGTAACGACATTTTTTGGGACGACAGTCCATGTATGATCTCCAATTCCTCTAGTCAGTCCGACGGTTATTGCATAATAAAGAACTATACTCCCGAAGGCACCATGAGCAATCAAGATCCGCTGCTCGGAACTTATGGCAGTTACGGTGGTATTTTGGGTACCATACCCCTTTTGCCGGGAAGCCCGGCCATTGACGCGGGAGATAGTTCCGCCGCCGGAGTGCCGGCCACTGATGCCCGGGGCGTAATGCGGTACAATGGCGTTGATATCGGGGCCTTTGAATCTCAAGGGTTCACCATAACTCCGCAAAACGGGAGCACTCCCCAGAATACTGCGATTAATACCGCATTTACGAATCCCCTGGCTCTCTACGTGGCACCTCAACATGCGGGGGAACCGGTTGCAGGCGGAGTCGTAACTTTCACCGCCCCGACTTCCGGTGCCAGTGCTACCTTAGGCTCTGCCACAGCTCAAATTATTGAGGCTTTTGACCCCGCCTGGGTGGCCGCTACCGCCAACGGCACGGTGGGCAGTTATGTCGTAAGAGCATCGGTTAACAGTACGGACTATGCTAATTTTTCCTTGTTCAATACCGGTCCGGGCAGCGCTGAAAATGATATACTCACCTTCAGCTTTGCCGAACAGACCGGTCCGGCTACCATAAATACCAGCGCGCATACGGTGGAAATTACCGTACAGAACGCGAGCCTGAACAATCTCACCCCAACCATTACCGTGTCACCCGGGGCCAGCATTAACCCGGCCAGCGGGGTAACCTGTGATTTTAGGAGTCCTGTACTTTATCTGGTTACTGCTGAAAATGGGCTTTCCCAGGCCTGGGCGGTAACTGTTAGCGCAAGTGGTCCCGACCTGGCCCTGGATGGGATAGATCCACCTACAGAGGTGGCCGCAGGCACCAAGGTAACCTTAAATATTAAGGTCATCAATATTGGCGAAGCGGAGGCTGCCAAATGTAGCCTGGCAATTGATTTAGACGGTCAACTGCTCGCTACCAAGAGCGTTAGCAAACTAAAAGTAAAACAGTCCAAAATTATAAAGGTTAGGGTTACAATCCCAGCCGACCCCGGTGCTGGGTGGATCGCGGTTCGAGCTATTCCCTCCGGGCCGGATAAAAACCTGGAAAACAATATGTATGCGATCCCCGTAAAAGTCGTAGTTCCGGATTTGACTATTACATCGTTTGCACCCAAAGGCACCCTGGTGCCCGGTAAAACCGGAACCATGACTATGACCATCGAGAACTTAACCATAGCAAAGGCTTCCAAATTCGATGTAGTCATTGGTTATGGCGAGAATCAAATACTAGCGACAAAGAAAGTCACCAGTTTGAAGCAGGGAACCAAGACCTTGAACATCAGGTTTAAGGTCCCCATCGATTACGTTAATACCAACCCATTGGTAGCAGTGGTGGACCCATATAATGCAGTTGTGGAGGAAAACGAGAATAACAACTTTATGTACTACCCGACGCAGCCAGGCTAAAATGAGGCCACCGAACAAAGCCTAATATTTAGTAAATTGTAGAAATGGACTCCGATGGAGTCCATTTCTGATTGTTGCCAAAAACGAATGCCGGTTATGCTCGGCCCGGATGTCTTTTGCCGGTTTCGTTGGGAACTCCCCCAATAATTGGTGATTTTCTTTTCCAACTCTGTTACCATAACGGTAACTGCAGCGATCATTGTACATCGCTTAGAAAGAACAAAGAAGGGAAGGATTATTTTGCGTTCTCGGACTAGGTTGTTAATGATTCTGGCAGTCCTCGCTATAGCAGCAGCTTTGCTGCCGGCTATTCATGCCGAAGCTGCCACGATCACCGTTACCACCAGGGATGATTACCGTTCTTCAGAGCAGGTTATTAATGGTTCGCTCCGCGATGCGGTAAACCGTGCGGCCGCGGGAGACACCATTCAATTTTCCCCGGATTTAACTAGACCAGTGATTATCCCCCTCGTGGAGCCTCTCACCATTTCTAAATCGCTGATCATCGATGGAGGACCAAGTGTCAACGATCCAATTACGATTTACGGACACGACTCCTTCCGGGCGTTTGAGGTAACCAACGCTTCGCTGTCTTTGAATAACCTTACCTTGACCAACTGCAAGGCTCCAAGCAACGAGGTCGGCGGCGCGATCAACTTTACCAGCCCCACCGCCACCGATGCCGTACTTAGCTTGAGCAACTGTAGGATAACGAACAACGAAGGCCAACAACACGGCGGGGGCATTTACTGCGAGGGGGCGGCCAGTGTAACCTGCAGCCAATGCCTATTTATGAACAATAGCGTGAACGTTAACGACATCGTTACCAGAGGCGGCGGGTTGTATGCCACTGGTACCAGTGGAAACGTCACGCTTACCGGCTGCAGCTTTCTTAACAACTTTTCCCATTCTACCGGTGCAGCCCTAACCTGCCAGGATTCAAATACAACTATGACCAACTGCACTTTTAGTGGCAACCAGTGTGCCGCATATGGCGTGGCCTACATAGAAGATTCCAATTTGACAGCGGGGGACTCTCTTACTGTAGTTAATTGCACATTTACCGGTAATACTGGAGGCTTCTATATTCATTACATTAACCAGGTCACTTTTCTTAACGACATTTTTTGGGATGAATACCCGTATGGAACCAACGGGGGCGGGAGCCCGAACATTAGTAATTGCATTATTAAGAACTGCACTCCTGGATACACCCTTAGCAATCAAAATCCGCTGCTCGGAACTTATGGCAGTTACGGTGGTGCTGTTGGCACCATACCCCTTTTGCCGGGAAGCCCGGCTATTGACGCAGGTTCCAGTTCCATCGCCGCCGGAGTACCGCCAACGGATGCCCGGGGCGCGATGCGTTACAATGGCGTTGATATCGGGGCCTTTGAATCCCAGGGGTTCACCCTCACGCCGGAAGCCGGGAGCACTCCCCAGTATGCTGCGATTAACACCGCCTATAGCAGTCCCCTGAGTATCATAGTGGATCCCAAAGTGGCGGGCGAACCGGTTGCAGGCGGAGTTGTGACCTTCACCGCTCCGGCTTCAGGCGCCAGTGCCGGGTTAAGCGCTGCTACAGCTCAGATTATTGAACATTTTACCCCCGTTTCGGTCACCGCCACCGCCAACGGCACGGTGGGCGGCTATAATGTCACGGCATCAGTTAGCAGTTCGGATATTACCAATTTTGCCTTATTCAATACCGGTTCAGGCAGCGCTGACCATGATATAACGGGCTTCAGCTTTGCTGCACAGACCGGTCCGGCTACCATAAATACCAGCGCGCATACTGTAGCTATTACTGTACAGAACGTGAGCCCGACCAACCTCACCCCGACCATAGCCGTATCACCCGGGGCCAGCATTGATCCGGCCAGCGGGGTAACCTGTGATTTCTCGGATCCGGTAACCTACACGGTTACCGCCGAAAACGGTTTTCCCCAGGTTTGGACGGTAACGGTTAGCGTAAGTGGTCCCGACCTGGCCCTGGATACGATAGATCCGCCGACTGAGGCGGCCGCAGGCACCAAGGTAACCTTAAATATTAAGGTCATCAATATTGGCGAAACGGAGGCTGCCAAATCTACCCTGACAATTGATTGGGACGGTCAACTGCTCGCTACCAAGAGCGTTAGCAAACTAAAAGTAAAACAGTCCAAAATTATAAAGGTTCGGGTTGCAATCCCAGCCGTCCACGGCGCTGGGTGGATCGCGGTTCGAGCGATTCCCTCAGGGCCAGATAAAGATCTGCAAAACAATATGGTCGCGATTCCCGTAAAAGTAGTAGCTCCGGATCTAACCATTACCTCGTTCGCGCCTAAAGGCACCCTGGTGCCCGGCAAAACCGGAACCATGACTATGACCATAGAAAACTTAACCATAGCAAAGGCCCCCAAATTCGATGTAATCATTGGTTATGGGCAAACAGTACTGGCGACAAAGAAAATCACCAGTTTGAAGCAGGGAACTAAGACATTGAACATCAGGTTTAAGGTCCCCATCGATTATGTTAATACCAACCCATTGGTAGGGGTGGTGGACCCATATAATACAGTTGTGGAGGAAAACGAGAATAATAACTGGATGCTTTATCCTATTGGCCCAGGCTAAAATGAGGCAACCGACCAAAACCTAACATTTAGTAAATTGCAGAAATGGACTCCGGATGGAGTCCATTTCTGGTTGTTGGCAAAAACGAATGCCGGTTATGCTCGGCCGAATGTCTTTGGCCGGGTCCCGTTGGGGATTCCCCAACACATTACCCTTAAAAGCTATTTCTTTCCGTCACTATATTGACTGATTAACCTATCCAATGCATTAACATAGTTAACAAAATCTGTTTTTCCTTTCGCGGTTAGGTTGTATCTGGTTCGAGGTTTATTATTGAAGAAATCCTTGTGTATATTAACAT
This sequence comes from Chitinophagales bacterium, assembly GCA_050259035.1. Classification (GTDB taxonomy): domain Bacteria; phylum Bacillota; class Syntrophomonadia; order Syntrophomonadales; family DTU052; genus JBLMZW01. Next base: position 25,441 of record JBLMZW010000043.1, read on the forward strand.
AGCCATTCTCCTCCATTTTGGATATCTGAACACTTAAATTTCCGTCGGTAGCACCCGTTATTTCCTTGACTTCCTTGAAGGTTTTTTCCCCGGTCATCAAACAAGATACTATCGCTATTCTCAGTTTGGATTG
>JBLMZW010000044.1:0-3195 GCA_050259035.1 Chitinophagales bacterium
GGCTGAAACTGTAGGAGAGCTTCATCAGTCATCGGTCGAAATAATTGAGATAGTAAACCTGATTCATAGCATCACCACCCAGACCAATTTATTGTCTTTAAACGCCGCGATTGAAGCGGCCCGGGCCGGTACAGCCGGCAAGGGATTCTCGGTAGTGGCCGAAGAGGTGAGAAAACTGGCAGCCCAGTCGGCCCAGGCTGCCACCAGAATTCAGGGTATTATTAATGGCATTCAAAAACAAATAGCCCGAGTTATAGATATTACCAACCGCGGCCGTAACAGCATAACCGAAAGTGTAGACCGCGCCCGTCAAGTCACCCAGGCTTTCAACAACATTGCCCAGGCGGTTGGTCAAACCTCAAGCCACCTGGATTATATGTCCGGTACTGCACGCCAGGCGGCATCGGAAAGCCATGCCATTGATGATCGTATGCGTGACCTGGCCGCCGCCTTCCAGCAAACCTCGGCTGAATCTCAGGAAGTTATGGCCAGTGTAGAACAGCAGATGCAGAAATTCTATGAATTCGCGGACATGGCGGCTACCCTGCACCAGTTATCCGATTCCCTTCAGCAGTTGGTCTTGAAGACCCCTGAAAATAAATCGAAATCCAGGAGACGCTAGTTGCCATTATTGCCATTCTTTTTGGTCTGTAAGACATTCCGCGCCCCGCTGTACATACCGACAGCCGACAGTCCCAGAATTAGTCCTTCCAGTATTCCGATTGCTATATTCTGGGCCGGATCTCTTAAGCCTATTCCTGCCATAAGACCTAACACGATGGCCACTATGGGGCAGTAGCGGTTGTTAAGCCCGGCTCTCTTGGCTACTTCCACCAGACCATTAATTACGGGGATGACCACTAAATAAAAGTACTCTTGTTCCATAAAAAATCCCTCCCCTTTGATATTGCAATATAGTTTATTCATTGGGGAAGGATTTAGAAACCAATTTATGTTTTTGAAAGTTTATTTTTCCATATAGGCCTGGTAATGCTCCAGTTCATCGGCCGCCATTTTATCAACTAATTTAACTACGTATTCTCTTACCTCTTCAGGTTCGTCCTCCAATTCTTCTAATGCCATTTCAGAAAATGGTACGGCCTGAATCCGTTCTACGACCACCGCCAGCTCAACCCGGGCAAAAAAAGTATTAAGCATTCCCAATGTTTTCTGGAAATAGCTCTCGCACCATTCTTCAACCTCTTCCCAGTCAATTTTCCCGTCTGGACCGCGAAACTTGCTGCTAATCGTCGGGGTTCACCTCCTTAAGATAAAGGGCTGCTTCTTTTATTGCTGTTCTCACCGTTGTAGGAGCCGGACCTCCGGGCAAAGACCGCTTCTCCAGACATGCCCCGAGGTCAATTTCCTGGTAAACCTCATTGCCAATCCCGGCATGGAACCCCTGAAACTCCTCCAGACTCAGCTCCTCCAGGGCTTTGCTCTCATTCAGGCAGTAAGCCACCGTACGGCCTACTACCGCGTGCGCTTCCCTGAAGGGCATTCCAATCTTCACCAGATAATCAGCTAAATCCGTGGCATTGGTAAAGCCCCGGGCCGCCCCCTTCTTCATCTGAACTGTATTAAACCGGCTGCTTTTAAGGAGCGGATCAAAGATCGTCAGGCATTTTTGCACCGTGTCAATACTATCGAATAAGGCCTCTTTATCCTCCTGCATATCCTTGTTATAGGCCAGGGGAAGTCCCTTCATGGTAGTCAAAAGAGCCATCAGGTTGCCGTAGACCCTCCCGGTCTTGCCCCGCACCAGTTCTGTCACATCAGGGTTCTTTTTCTGGGGCATTATACTGGACCCGGTGCTGAACGCATCATCCAGCTCCACAAACCTGAATTCATCACTGGCCCATAGAATAATTTCTTCTGAAAAACGGCTGAGATGCATCATCAGTATCGAGGCGAAAGCTAAAAAGTCCAGGATAAAGTCCCGGTCACTCACCGCATCCAGGCTGTTCCGGGTGATATGTTCAAATCCTAGTTCCTGCCTTACCATCTCCCGGTCGATCGGGAAGCCGGTTCCAGCCAGGGCCCCGGAACCCAGAGGCATATAATTGAGCCGTTTCACCACATCATTTAAACGATCATAATCCCTGCGCAGCATCTCAAAGTAGGCCATCAGGTGATGGGCCAGGGTTACCGGCTGCGCTTTCTGCATATGAGTATAGCCCGGCATAATGGTCTCCGCATGTTGATCGGCCAGTTCAACAATGGTGGACATTAACTGGTGCAGAAGAACCCCGGTCTCCTGGCAGCTTTCCCTTAAATACAGCCTTACATCCAGGGCTACCTGATCATTGCGGCTGCGGGCGGTATGCAGCTTTTTACCGGTATCACCTATCTTCTCAATCAGAAAGGTTTCTATGTTCATGTGTACATCTTCCGCGTCGACTGAAAAAGTAAGCCGACCCTGTTCCAGATCCTCTTTTATAGCCAATAAGCCCTGAACGATCTTATCCCCTTCTTCAGGGGTGATAATACCTTGTTGGGCCAACATCCGGGCATGGGCTATGCTGCCTCTGATATCCTGTTTATACAGCCGGGAATCAAAATGGATAGAAGCGTTGAAATCGTCCATTAAGCCCTCGGTCTCCCTGGTGAAACGTCCTCCCCACAATTTCACTGGCGGTCTTCCTTTCCCCCCGGCCAGATAGGATCCGGCTGGGATTCGTAATTTTGAAGATGATCACAGGCGTTTAACAGTTCAAAATGACAGGCATCGCCTTCCAACTCAATGATGCTTATGGCGGCATTATTACAATAATACCGGCGAAAACAGGACAGTTCCTCGCCGTTTAGCCGGCAGCCCAGGGCCATTATGGCCCCCCCATGGGTTACTATCAGAACGGTTTCATTTTGGTGGGCTTCAACAATTGACTTGATCCCTTTTTCAATCCGGTCGGCAAACTCAGCGTAGTTTTCTCCGTTGGGGATGACCGCCTCGCCCGGGCTCTGCTGCCAGGTCCGGTAACCTTCCTCGCCAAAAGTAGCTACTATTTCATCAGCGGAGAGACCTTCCCACTCTCCGAAATTCATCTCGTTCAAATCGGGAACCTCTTTAACCGGCAGCCCGTGCGGCCGGGCTATAATCTCCGCCGTCTCCCGCGCTCTAATAAGGGCACTGGCATAAATAGCGTCAATCTTTTCATCCTTCAATCTATCGCTTACCATCCGGGCTTCCCATCG
>JBLMZW010000045.1:0-12826 GCA_050259035.1 Chitinophagales bacterium
AAATTGCTATGACAACGCTCCTATGGAATCCTTCTGGGGTAAGCTCAAGACCGAATGGCTCTATGGAAAACGCTTTAAAACAAGAGAACAGGCTAGACAAGCCGTATTTGAATATATTGAATATTTTACAATCGAAAACGACTTCATTCTGCAAATGGCTATATAGCACCATTAAAAATGAAATGTGCAGCATGACCATAAAATATTGCGTAAAGATTCGATTTTGGGTTTTCTTCGTGTCTACAGGTTCTGGGTAAGGTCAGTTTAGTAGTGAACAAGGTAGGGCTTCGAAATTGGCGAGCATAATCAAACTGGAATGCTGCCCTGGACTTTAAATCCAGTCAGACTTCTATGCCAATCATCTGCATCAATGCCAGTGCATTGGTGGTTCTGGATACACCGGGCTTAAGCTTGTAATCGAATATGATTTGCTTATCACGAATTTCTTCGGAGAAATGATAATTTCTAACGAATCCCTGATGTTCCTCCTGCAGCACACTTAATTCCAGATCGTGGGTAGTTATAAAGCCAATAGCTTGTAAGGTAATTAGCTTTTTAATAATGGCCCGGGCCCCGATAATTTTGTCTCTTGAATTTGTCCCGCGAAAAACCTCATCAACTAAAAACATAACTTTTTTACCTGAGTTGGCGGCCTCCATTAAGGACTTGATTCTTTTCAACTCGGCGTAAAAAGTAGATGTTTTTTCTTCCAGATTGTCGTTAACGTTCAAACAGGTATAAATATCAAGCAAGGAACATTGAAGCTCTCCGGCACAAACCGGTGCTCCCGCATAGGCTAGAACCAGATTTACTCCTACCGAACGAAGCAGCGTACTTTTTCCGGACATGTTTGAACCGGTAATAAGCAATAAGGCTCCGGCTTTATTAAGGAGAACATCGTTGCCTACCCGGATACTTTCATGAATTAAGGGGTGCCCCAATTGTTTGGCCTGAAATAAAGGCGGTCCGCCTTGAATATTGGGGTAAATCCAATTGGGGTTATCATGGGCCAACCCTGCCAGGCTGGACAGGGCTTCAAAGGCTGCCTGAACCTCAAACCAGGATCTTAGATATAACCCTGAATTCAGTTTCCATTCTTCCAGGAGTTTTAAAACCAACAAATCCCATAAGAAAATGGCATTGAGAATGATGTAGAATACCTGTGAATAACGCAGGTTAACAAGATCGCATATTCTGGCCAGGGTATGGATTTGCCTGGAAGATACGGTTTTTCCATTAAAGAGTTTTTGCTGTAGATTTTTTAGAAGTTCTGATTTAAAGGACTCCTGCTCAATGTAACTTAATAAGACCGATACTCTTTTTAACTGAGCGGCATTACTTTCAGCGTTATTTAAACCACGGCTAATATTACGCCGGTTGCCGAGTAAAACCAAAACCTGAACACCCAATACGCCGAGGCAATAATAGCCGGGCATAATGCCCCTTAGCCACAATACGAAGAATAATATAGTTGCTAGCGGGAGTATCCAAAGAATTTTGGAATAGAATTTGGTGATTAATAAAGGACTGCTTTCCGCCCAGGATATCAACCGGTCAGCTGCTTTTTGGGAAAGAGCATAATCCATGCCAGTAGCCTGGAAATGTTGTCTCCATTCCAGCCGATCAGTTAAATCCCGGACTGCTTCTTGCCTCTGATTAATGCTTGGAAGTGTGCCAGGCTCTAACAGCATTTCGGCCAGACATGTTTCCCCTATTGGAGAAAAGGAAGCGTTTAAATACTGAAAAAGAGACCCCCGGCCGTAAATATTCAAATCTGAGGAAAAACGATGATCCGGTTTTACAAATCTACTGCCATCATTTTTAAAAGATGACCAATTACCCTCCAAACGAAGAATAGAAGAATGATTAATTTCTAATATATTGTTCAGAAACCTAATTTGCTCGCGCACCTTACGATGAAAAGCCAGAAGTACAATAAAAAGGCATATTAAAGCTGCCAGGGGTACCCAAAAGTAATCAAACTCGAAAAAATACCGGTAAACTATGAGACCGATTGCGGCCAAACCAACTACCAGCCGTGTTAACACAAGCAAATCATCCAGGCGGTTAGCCTTTAGCAGCTTATCGTTATACTGTAATTTTCGTTTTTTATATAGATCTACTAATTTTTTCATTTCTATAAACTCCTTAATAGATTAAGGGCAACTAACGAATGACCAACATAGGTTCAATTATTTTCTCTAAAAATGATTGATTATCCTGCTCATAATATCCAATATCGAAACCGTTAAGGCAAGCACGCTTATTTAGTATTACTAGGAACTTATGTTATAATGCCATTTGAGGGTTATACAGGAAGTGATGAAGTGATTCTGGATACCCTGGATTGGTTGTTACTTGCCGTTTTAATATTGGCGGCCATAAATGGTTTCCGTAAAGGCCTGATTAAAAGCATTGGGGGCGTCTTTTCTCTAGTTGTAGGCATTTGGTGTGCCGTGCAATGGTGGCAGCCAATAACCCAATACCTGGAGAAGAATTATTCTGTAGTTACCACTCTTTCTGTTAGTATAGCCAAACATATTCCCTTTCCTGTTCTTGACGATACAGGTGGCTTGGTCCCCCTGCTATTTAAATCCAGCCTATATGCCTACCAGGGTATGCCGTATCATATTTCCCGAGTTTTGGTTTCAGCTGCCGTCTTTTTACTAACGGTTAGTATAATCGCCGGTTTAACAATGGCTATCTGGCATATCCTAAGCGTGGTATTTGAATGGGGTATTCTAGGGATGGTGAACCGAGTTGGAGGAGTAGCCTTTGAGGTATCAAAGGTTGTTCTGGTTTTAACCATTCTGGTTGGGGTATTGAATCCAGTGATGCAAGCGGCAGCCCGGGCCAAGCTAGAATGGGCAATATTGGCGATGGAATATATGGATTCTTCTGTGCTGGTGCCGTACCTGGAAAGCCTTTTCGCATTTATGGGAACAATAATCTGAGTCTAGAAAATAGATTAACTAAGGAGGCAAATAAATTGGCTTCGGAAGAAAAAGTACGCAATGCATGGGAAAAATTTAATGACCAGGAACGTAAGGAACTTCAAGCAATTAACACTGAGTATCTGGATTTTTTAAACCGGGTAAAAACTGAGCGGGAGGCCATAAATTACATTGAGGAAAAGTTGCTGGCCGCCAAGTATTCGCCGCTGGAAAAGGTAAAAAATCTCAAGCCGGGCCAGAAGGTTTATTTTAAATATAAGAACAAGGTAGCTATTGCCGGGGTCATCGGCAAGAATCCTATAGAAGAGGGCTGCAACATCGTGGCATCCCACATTGATGTTCCCAGGATAGATTTAAAGCCTAACCCGCTATACGAAGACTCAGGTCTGGCTTTGTTTAAAACCCACTATTACGGTGGAATTAAAAAGTATCAGTGGCCCTCTATTCCCCTGGCCCTCCATGGCGTGGTAGTAAAAAGAGACGGCCAAACCATCAATTTATCAATAGGAATGCAGGAAGAGGACCCGGTGTTTATTATCACCGATTTATTAATCCATTTAGCCAAAGACCAAATGGAAAGAAAGTTGTCTGAAGGGGTAACCGCTGAAAGTTTAAATATTTTGGTCGGAAGTTTACCGATAAAACAGGGAAAAGTCAAAGAAAAAATTAAGGCAGCAATTAAAAAAATATTGCAGACCGAATACGGCATTGAGGAAGATGATTTTGCCAGCGCCGAATTGGAAGCGGTTCCGGCTCTGGTGGCCAAAGAAGTTGGGTTTGACCGGAGTTTAATCGGAGGCTATGGCCAGGATGATCGAGTTTGCGCATTTTTATCGCTAAAAGCTTTATTGGAAACCAAAAATCCACAACGAACCGCGCTCTGTATATTTGCCGATAAAGAAGAGGTAGGGAGCAAGGGCAATACCGGCTTACAATCCTCGTTGCTTGAAAACCTTATAGCTGATCTCATGGATAAGTCCGGGGGATGTGAATACTACCGGGTAATGAAGGCTCTACGTTCTTCGTATGCGCTGTCAGCGGATGTTAACGGAGCCCTGGATCCCAACTATGAGTCAGCATTTGATAGAATGAATGCATCGATAATCGGTGAAGGAGTGGCTATAAACAAATATACCGGCTCGCGAGGTAAATCTGACGCCAGTGATGCTAACCCGGAATATGTAGCCAGGATACTGCGCTTGTTTGATGACAACCGGGCTCCCTGGCAGGCGACGGAGATGGGCAAAGTCGATCAGGGAGGCGGGGGAACAGTGGCGCAATTCCTATCAAGGTATGGAATGGAAGTCCTGGATTGCGGAGTTGCTTTGCTGGGTATGCATTCACCTTATGAGGTAGCCAGTAAGAGTGATATATACGCTTCTTTTGTCGCTTATCGAGCGTTCATGCAAAAGTTTATTTAATTGCAGGTGATTCAGGAGATCAGGGTTTTTAGTTATTGGGAGGTTTTATGGCGGACGTAATCAAATTGACTCAAATGGTCCGAGCTGCGGGGTGAGCTGCCAAGCTGGGTCCGGGGACCCTTCAGGAAGTGCTCAGCGGTCTCGTTACCGACCGTGATTCGCGTCTCATTGTAGGCTTCGATACGGCTGATGATGCCGGAATCTTTAAGGTTTCGGACGATACCGCATTGGTTCAAACCCTGGACTTCCTCACCCCTATGGTTAATGATCCCTTCGACTTCGGCAGGATAGCAGCCGCCAACGCGTTAAACGATGTTTATGCCATGGGTGGGGAGCCATTAACTGCAATGAACATCGTCTGTTTTCCTTCATGTCTGGATGCATCCGTATTAAGAGAAATCCTGCGCGGGGGTCAGTCGGTAATTAAGGAAGCCGGGGCTGTTCTAGTTGGAGGGCATACCGTTGACGATAATGAACCCAAGTACGGTCTGGCAGTAACCGGCTTAATTCATCCGGATAAAGTAATAGCTAACCAGGGTGCTAAGGCCGGTGATTTACTGTATTTAACCAAAATGCTTGGCACAGGTGTGATTTCTACGGCCATAAAAGGTGAAATGGCAACTGAAAAGATAATAAGGGCTGCGACAGATAGTATGGCGTGTATCAATCGCTCAGGCCGCGATTTAATGGTAAAAATAGGGGTTAACGCGGCTACCGATATTACTGGTTTCGGCTTATTGGGGCATCTAATGGAGATGTGCGTTAATAGCGGAGTTAAAACCCAGATATGGGCCGATAGTCTATTATTCCTGGAAGGGGCTTTAGAGCTAGCCGATATGGGTTTAATACCTGCCGGGGCTTACGACAACCAGGATCACCTTGGACAACGGGTATCGTTTGGCGCGGGTATTACAGCCGGCATTCGTGATCTGGTATTCTCACCCGAGACATCAGGCGGACTTCTTATAGCAGTGAGTCCAGATCGTCGGGATGAGATGGATGCCTCCTTGAGATTGTTAAACGTTCCCGGTAGACTTATTGGCCGGGTTATTTCTCCGGGCGAAGGGGAAATCACAGTGGTAAGGAGTGAATCTGATGGATAGGATTGTTGACGCTCGAGGAATGGATTCCCCACAATCAGCGATAATGACCCGCAAGGCTTTGCAGGAACTGAATGAAGGTGAAATAGTTACCGTTGTAGACACCCGCAACGCAATGGAGAATGTAATAAGGTTAGCCCGGAGTCTGGCTTACGGGGTTGAAGTAGAAGAAAAGGAAAATGAGTTTCACATTCATATTGAAAAGACCGTAGCAAGTCCTCAGCAAGAGATTGGTGAATACTACCACACAGTTATCCTGATTAAGAACCAATACCTGGGAGAAGGAAATGATACATTGGGGAAAACCCTGATGAAAAGTTTCCTGTTTACTTTAACCGAAAACCCAAGACTAACCGGATCAATCATTTTTGTTAACAGTGCGGTGGTTCTAACAACTCAGGGCTCGGAGGTATTAGACCATCTACTTGATTTGGAACATTCCGGGGTTGAGATTATATCTTCTGGAACCTGCCTTGATTTTTATAACCTCAGAAATCAAGTTATGGTGGGACGGGTGAGCAATATGTATACCATTGTTGAAAGGCTGGCAACGGCGCAGAAGGTGATAACCCTGTGACAACCTTCAGCCATGAATTATTTCAAAGACTACATCATCTCTTTAACCTGGGTTTGGCGGCGGACATCGTTATTGTTTTAATTCGGATTTGCCTGATAATTCTTGTCTCCTACCTGATTATTAAACTTATTGATCGTTTGATTTATCGTAAAATCCAGGCCAGGCAAAAAAGGCTGGAAACCAGCCCAAGAATCGCTACATTAACGACGCTTTCCCAAAGCATTGTTAGATATCTCATTTATTTTATTGCCGTCATAATGGTGTTACAGGAATTAAACATAAAAACCGAATCATTACTTGCCAGTGCCGGAATATTGGGGTTGGTTGTGGGATTCGGAGCTCAAAACCTGATTAAAGACGTTATATCAGGATTTTTTATCATGCTGGAAAACCAATACGCCGTAGGGGACTATGTTCAGTTGGCGCAGTTTTCCGGTTATGTTACAGACGTAGGTCTTCGTTCAACCTGGCTTACCGATTTTAGTGGGGAGGTTCACGTAATCCCCAACGGTCAGATTGTTTCTGTTACTAATCGTTCAAAAAGAAATAGCAGAGCATTAGTCGATGTTTATATATCATACGAGGAGGACCTGGATAAGGTAATTCAAATCCTAAAACAGGTTTCCCAGGAAGTAGCTAACGAAATTAACTATGTAAAAGACGGGCCAACCATACAGGGCATTACCCAGTTTAACGAACTTTATATGGTTATACGGGTAGTAGCCATGACAGTTCCCATGAAAGAATTCGATTTGGAAACCGAACTCCGGGCCAGAATTAAAAAGGCATTTGACCGAGAAGGAATCAATATGAAGCATGAGCCTAGAACACTTTGGTTTTTGAGGAAAAATAATGGAACGAAAACAGTTTGATTTAGGAAATACGGTAAAACTTAAGAAAAAGCATCCCTGCGGGAGCTGGGAATGGGTAATAACTCGTATGGGAGCAGATATTAAAATCAAGTGTTTGGGATGTGGGCATCAGGTTATGCTGCCACGTTCGCAGTTTGAAAAAAGCCTGGTCTGTGTTGTTAAGAAAGAAGAATGTTAACCATAGGTTTAAGATGAGCATATATTTTAGACGAAAGCAAATCTACCTGGCCAGGGGGGTTTGAAATGGTCCTAAAAAGTATAGCTCACCTTAAATTTAGGGAAGGTGATTTAGTAACCGTTAGTTCATTAGATGACCGACTGCATTTTTGCATTATTGGTTTTAAGACGAATGATAGAGGAGAGAATATAGCCATTCTAAAGGGGTTATTTAATGACACATTCATAATAGAAAAACCAGTAGTCGAGTTAAATAGCCTTTTATTGCAGGGCAAACTATAACTAAATTAGCGCAACCCTTGTTTGCACAATGTTTACTTGCTATAATAGCAAAGTATCCCTGCCCCATTGCGGGGCCTTAGTCCGTAGGGAGGAGGTGACGAGTTGCGCTCGTACGAAATGATGTTTATCTTAAACCCCGAATTACCCTCCGAAGGCATTGATGCCGCTAAATCCCGCGTTCAAGAAATTATCGCCCAAACTGGAGGGGAGTTTACAGAATACGACGTATGGGGCAAGCGCAGGTTAGCTTACGAGATCAAAGATTATCGTGAAGGTTACTATGTGCTTGCTTATTTTAATGCGACGGCTACGACTGTAAACGAGTTGGACAGGGTGTTAAAGATAACAGACGATTTTCTGCGTCACATGATTGTTCGTAAGGATGATTGACGGGAGGGTGGCATATGCTTAACCGGGTTATACTGATTGGCCGTTTAACACACGATCCTGAAATCAGGTATACAACAAGCGGTGTCGGAGTATGTACCTTTACCCTTGCAGTGAATCGTTCCTATGCCAATCAAGCGGGCGAAAGAACCGCGGATTTTATCGACATTGTTACCTGGAGACAGCTAGCGGAGACCTGTGCTAATTACTTAACCAAAGGTAAATTAATAGCAGTTGAGGGACGCCTTCAGGTAAGGACCTATGAAACCCAGGAAGGTCAGAAACGTAAAGCGGTAGAAGTAGTAGCTGACGCGGTTAAATTCCTGGAGAGAATGTCAGGAGCCCAGAGTCCCAAAGAGACTCATCACGAGAGTGATGAGTGGGAAAACCTGGGTAAAGAAATTGAGGTTGGACGGGTAGATAGAACAGATGAAGAAGTACCCTTCTAGTGGGAGGTAATATATTGAAAAAGGAACGTAAAAGAAAAAAACGTCAATGCAATTGGTGCGCTGACAAGATAGAAACCATCGACTACAAAGATATACAGAAATTACGCAGATTTATAACAGAAAAGGGCAAGATTTTACCCAGGCGGATTACCGGAAACTGTGCTCACCATCAGAGACAAACCACTATCGCCATAAAGAGAGCAAGAAATATAGCCTTGCTACCTTTTATCTCCGAATAGAATAGTTTAAACCGCAGGTTATCCTGCGGTTTATTACTTTATTGGATTATTTGACATCACCGACAGCGGGATTAAACTATTTACCTGGGCAATGGAAGGAAAACCCCTGTCAATTAGAGAAATTAAATCTGAATTCAGCCGTTGCGGGGGTGAAGTGACTGAGTATTCGAAACCAGGTGGATATAGCCAAGAATTTACGGGTTATTGAATGGTTGAAAGCCGAGTTAGTCGAGTCAGTAGCGGCATTATTTAAAGCATTGATGAAAACCGGGGAAGATGCTATAAGCGATTGTCTGGCCACCATCATGATAACTACATATATTCTTGGAAAAAGAACCGGGGTAAGTTTTCAGCATATAGACTTACAGATGGAAAGCAAACTCCGAGTAAGTATTGGAGAGGCCCATGAGGTGGAAAACTGGTACGGAGATCTTTCCGCGTTACTAGGTTACTTGGAGAGCAAAAAGAAGTGAAAGAAATACCAGGAAAAACCATTACATTTGTTGCTTCATGTATAGTGTGTTTAGGTCTTTTTAAATTCCCTTACATGGAATTTATCTGGGGAGCGCTTTTAATGGCTTGTTTGGTTATAGCAGGTCGTAAAGATCTTAACACGTTAACGCTTAACGTAATAGCCGTTGTGTTGTTAGTTTCCTTAACCCAGCAGGTAAAAGGGATTCCCTTCTTGTTATTAACGATCATACCTGCTTTGGCCATGGGTTTAGCTGCCAGTCGTTCATTATGGCTCGGTCGTATCCTGGCATTCGGATTTTTGGGCGGAGCCCTGGGGTTTGTTCTCTACTGGATTTGGTTGTTACTGGTTGGGTCCCATTTAGGTCCTCATGGGTTTGAAAGAGGCTTTGCTATAAGCATAAAAGACGGTCTAAAAATGATCTACGATACGCCAGAGATAGCCCAAATGTATAACAGTCAAGGTATAACCCGGGAATTGATGTACGAAGCTTATCGCAGTCTGTTGCATACCCTGGCTACATTACGTCCAAGTATTTATGTCGGGGAAAGCTGGATTCAAAGCTGTCTAACCATGATAGCGTTAAAGTTTTTTGGCGGCAAGGGATACTTGATTAGCCTACCATTTGAGAGGCAAAGAATGCCCTGGCAACTTGACTGGATTGTGATAGCGGGCTTGGCGCTATGGTTAACGGGAAGCCAATGGGGTGTGAATTGGGCCGAAATGTCCGGTGGGAACCTGCTGTTTTTATTGGCTGTAATCGCCTTTTATTACGGGTGCAGCACGGTTTTTTATGCCTATAAACATTGGAAAATTAGAGTCTGGTTATTGGTTATTTTAATCTTTGTTTCATTATATTACCCGGTTCAATCATTTATCTTAATTGCCCTGGTTGGGCTATTCGATCCTTTACTTGATTATCGTAACCTTGATCAGAAAAGGGGGAAAACAACATGAAACTTATTCTCCTGGTTGATGTACCCAAGTTAGGAAGCAAAGGAAAGGTCATAGATGTTTCGGATGGCTATGCCAGGAACTACCTGCTTCCAAAAGGACTTGCGGTTGAAGCATCGGAAGCAAGGCTAAAAGAGCTGGATAATACTCTGAAAAGAAGCGAGCAAAAGAAGGAAAAAGAAGAAGACAAGGCCCGAAAAACAGCTGCCATTATTAACCAACGTTCAATTACGATCAAAGCCAAGTGTGGTGACGGCGGAAAGTTGTTCGGGGCTATTACCAGTAAGGAAATATCAGAAGCTATTCTTAGTCAGTTTAAAGTAAACGTGGATAAGAAAAAGATTGAAGTGAAGGAACCAATGCGGCATTTAGGAGAGTATTCCGTAACCATCAAGCTTCACCCGGCCGTTCATGTGGATATGAATGTGGTTGTGAAAGAACAATAATCTGGGCACAAAGTAATTTTTTTATACTGCACATAACCACTCAGGGCTCACATAGCTTGATCAGGCGTATTTGTTGACACCTCAAATGCTTATTGATAATATTACCTTGTTGACCTCGTATAGGGCCAACCAAAGGGGGTATATCCTTGTCAACACTCGTTTTAGTAGGTGCTCAGTGGGGCGATGAAGGTAAAGGCAAAGTAACCGACTTTCTCGCGGAACAGGCAGATTACGTAGTAAGATTTCAAGGCGGAAGTAATGCAGGACATACAGTAGTAGTCGAGGATGAAAAGTTTATGCTTCATCTTATACCTTCGGGAATCTTGTACCCCGAAAAGGTTTCAGTTATTGGAAACGGGGTGGCTCTTGATCCGGTTATCCTGTTAAAGGAAATTGATGGTCTTAAGGAAAAAGGGATAGATACATCACAATTAAGGATTAGCAGCCGGGCTCATGTACTTATGCCCTATCATAAGAAATTTGACGAGTTGCAGGAAGACGGCTCCCCCCATAAAATTGGGACAACCAAACGCGGCATAGGTCCTTTATATACTGATAAAATTAGCCGGACTGGCTTTCGGGTTATTGACCTAATAGAAGACGAAGAATTTCCTCAACGGCTAAAGGAGATAGTTGAAGAGAAAAACGATGTTCTGGTTAAAGTCTACGAGCAGGAAGGTTTTAACTATGAACAACTTCTAGATGAATTTCGTTATTATGCTGAACGACTCCGCCCAATGATGACCGACACCTCACTATTGGTGAATCAGGCAATTGATCAGGGGAAACGGGTTTTATTCGAAGGGGCTCAGGGGACTCTGCTCGATATCGATCATGGCACTTATCCATACGTTACTTCGTCCCATCCGGTAGCAGGAGGGGCTTGTGTTGGAGTGGGAGTAGGGCCTACCAGAATTGAACGGGTTGTAGGCGTAGTAAAAGCCTATACTACCAGGGTAGGCGAAGGGCCTTTCCCAACAGAGTTGTCTGATGAAACCGGTGACCTAATCAGGGAGCGAGGGGACGAATATGGTACTACCACCGGACGCCCCCGCCGATGTGGTTGGTTAGATACGGTAATTCTTCGTTATTCGGCCCGGGTAAATGGACTGACCGATATAGCGATAACTAAATTGGACGTTCTTGATAGTTTTGCCAAGATTAAAATCTGTGTTGCTTATAAATACAAAGGCCAGGTTTTAAATGATTTTCCGGAAAGCTTAAAGGTTTTGAATGAATGTGAGCCAGTATATATCGAGGTTGATGGCTGGCAAACCAGCATAGCCAATGCCCAATCCTTCGATGAGCTGCCGCAAGCTGCTAAAGCGTATATTGACGAGGTTGTAAGGCTCTCCGGGGTAAACCACTGTCTTTTGGCGGTGGGTCCGAAACGGTCACAGACAATTGTTACTAGGGACCTTTTTAGTGGTAAATGTAACTTTTGACAAAGCCATTAAGGTCTAGTATCATATATAGTCCATGAGGGCGATTAGCTCAGCCGGTTAGAGCGCTTGCCTCACATGCAAGAGGTCGGGGGTTCGAGTCCCTTATCGCCCACCATAGAAAAGTAAAGGCCTATCGAGAGATCGATGGCCTTTTGTATTTTAGAGCTAATAACCCGGGCCATGATACCCTGCTTGTATACTAGCGCTGTTTAATCCGGGGCATGCATATAATCTCTCTAATCTGAGTCTTAAAGAAATTGTTAGAGTGTTCCGGCCAAATTACAACAGCACTATCTGCGCCCTCGCTGCTGCCTCCGACGGATATAACTTCCTGGCCGTACGGAATTAAGCCTGCGTCTAAGGCCATAACAGCAATTTCTACAGCAACCTTAACACCTTGTCCAAACATACGTAAAGTCTGGGCAATAATTTGAGCCGGGTAAGCGCCTTTGAAAGCATTGGTTACAGCCCGGTCAATCCCGCCCAAAAGATGGGTTGTGGTTAAGACCGGTATCCCTAGTTCCGCCCATTCCCTTCGTTTCTCCGGTCCGGCTTCATCGACACCGGGTCCGGCAAATCCGATATGATGGGTTACGGCCACTAAATTTAATCCATGGTCATAAAAATGTTCCAAGGTATAGCCGGTATTAGTAGCTACAGCGATAGTATTAATTCCAAGCTCCTGGGCTCTTTTCATAGCTGCCATAGCTGTATCTTGGGTATTTTGTTTTCCGGCCTGTTCCCAAAGCATCATCATTAAACCTCCTCGTACGATTGTTTACCCAATAATAACGGATTGGGTGCTATGGTTGTCAAACCTTTCAGGCCCTGGTTAACAAAGGGCCAAGCATAATGTGGCAGGTTGACAACCTAAAACCATGTTCTTATACTTATATGGAAACACCATAAACCAGGAGCCGTGGTGTAGTCGGTTAACATGTTGGCCTGTCAAGCCAAAGATCGCGGGTTCGAGTCCCGTCGGCTCCGCCATATTTGCCTCGGTAGCTCAGTTGGTAGAGCAGCGGACTGAAAATCCGCGTGTCGGCGGTTC
>JBLMZW010000046.1:0-8981 GCA_050259035.1 Chitinophagales bacterium
CTTTGTTGAGGGCTGATTCTTCTTTCACATAATGGGACACATCGGCTATATGCACCCCGAGTCGATAGCCAGTCTCGGTCCTGACTAATGATACGGCATCATCCAGGTCTTTGGCATCGTCTCCATCAATGGTTACCATCATAATGTCTCGCAGATCCCGCCGGCCTTCCAGGTCTTCTGGTGTAACTGCCTGGCTGATGGTTATGGCCTCGTTCAAAACATCAGGGGGGAAAGCCTCTTTTAACCCGTATTTTTTTATGATACAACGGATATCCACTCCGGGGTCTCCCCTGGCTCCCAGAACTTCCACGATCTTACCCTCCGGGTATTTGTTTTTATCTGGCCAGGCTGTGATATGAGCTAAAACCTTATCTCCATCCCTAAGCTTAATACGTTTGGTCGGTCTGACATTGATAGGATAGATTAGCCGAGGGTCGTCAGGGACTACCTGAGCCACCTTGCCCCGTTTATAGGTACCCACTACCTCGGTATTTGCCCGTTTAATAGCCCGTATAACTTCGCCTTCTGGCTTCTGTCCGTTTCCATTGGACCGCTGGCTGATTCGAACCATAACTCGATCGTTGTGCATGGCCCCATTCAGGTCACGGCCGTAAATATAAACGTCATCCTGTCCGGGCTCATCAGGTATCAGGAAGGCATACCCGCGCGGGTTAACCTGCAACGCCCCCCGAACCAGGTTCATCATTTCCGGCAGACCGTATCTGTTCTTTCTGGTAATAACGATATCGCCTTCTTTATCCATCCGGCCAACTAACCGGGCAAAGGCAATATCATCCTCTACCTTAAGCTCATCCCTTAACTCTTCATAGGTTAGGGGACGATAACTATTTTGTTGCATTAATCGTAATATGCTTTCTCTAGTTAGGGTCATTCATTCTCCTTAATAATAACGGCCTGATTTACAGACCAAGTTCTATGTTTATCTCCTGGCAGGCGATAAGTGCCAGCTCCAGGAATTCCGCGAGAGTTAAGCCGAAATCCTGACACGCGGCCATGGTCTCCCGGTTAGCCCCACGGGCGAATCCTTTTTCTTTATATCGGTTTAACAGGAAATCAACATCAATAACTGCCAGTTTCTTTTCCGGTTTTATCAGTGCGCCAGCAATAATGAATCCGCTGACCGGGTCGGCAGCATATAACGCTTGATCCATAAGTGTTTTCCTGGGCAGGCCATGTACTTCGTTATGGACTTTTACTGCATAGACTATGTCTTCATCCAAGCCCGCTTCTTCTAGAATCCGGCTTCCTACCAGGGAATGTTCTGCTAGATTGTCCACTGTAGTATCATAGTCAATATCGTGCAACAGTCCAGCCAGGCCAAACCTCTCAACATCATCACCGAAACGGACGGCAATTTTACGCATTATAGCCTCTACGGCCAGGCAGTGCTTAAACAGGTTTTTGTTTTTCAAATGCTGTTTAAGCAAGTCAAGGGCATGATTACGATTCATATAATTCCTCCAGAACCAAGTTTCTTTCTATAAATTCAATTATTCTATATCCTAGTATATCCAATTCTTTACCCATTGTAGCAATATGTCTTGATTCCCGCAGAGAGAAAATTTCTGCTTCCATACTTTTGATGCGGTTTTTTAAAATCAAGACACTTTGTGGATCCACGACCTCATCCTGCAATGACTGTACCAACAATACAGGCACCCCAATATCATTTATGCTAGTTAATACTATTTTCTGCAGCTTCTTTAGACTAGCGAATGCCCTGACCGGAATACATTCGTAAGCGAATCTCCCTTTCACTTCCAGCTCCCAGTCAGTATCCCCTATCTGTTTCGGAATATAGTTTTGAAAAACCTGAACTATTGGTGCTAAGGATGCTAGCCATCCCTTTAGAATTAGTGGAGTATTAATGGCTACTATCCCGGTTAACCTGGGATCCTTTATTCGGGTACCCAGGTATAAGGCCAGCAAAGCTCCCATGGACAATCCAATAATGGTCAGGGTATATCCCTGGTCAAGCAACGATTTAGCTTCCTGTTCCACAGTATCGTACCAATCCCGCCAGGTTTTCTGGTTAAGATGTTCAGGACTGGTACCATGCCCTGGAAGAAGCGGGGCTCTTACTGTGTATCCTTGTCGATTCAGGTATTCGCCCAACGGGCGTACCTCGGAAGGCGACGCTGTAAACCCGTGAATAAGCAAACAAGCAACTTTATCACCCGGAAACGTAAATGGTTCGGCCTGTAGATAGGTATGATACATTATTAATCTCCCCATTCACTACTACACTCGAAACCGCCATTGATTTCGAGGGATTCTGCCGCCTGAAAAGACGGTTAACCCTGACAACGCCATCCAACTATTTATATCCGTTAGCGACAACAGCATTATTTAGATTTTTCTTTTAGCTTAAGATAAAAACACCTCCCTGGTATTTTCTGTATATTAAGAAAGTATTATCTGTTTTCCATACTGCAAAATACCCCAAAAAGACAAAAAGGGGCAGGATAAACCCACCCCCGGTTTTACGCTTTACGTTCTTCACGTCTCACGTTTTACGTTTTACGTCTCACGTTTCTTTCTATAACTATATTATCATTATTATGGCCCGGGTTATATAGCTCCCCCCTGGTCCTACTCTTAGCCTATATCTCCCAGAGCCTGATTCCTTCTTTTATTCTGATTTAATTCTCATTCCATAGAAACTGCGCCATACGAATATCAGTGCCACTGCCAGGAAGATTACTCCTACAACCGGAGCCGCCTGTCTAAAAGATTCTGATATAGCGATCTCCATGGCCAGTAGACCAAACAGGGTTGTAAATTTAATAATCGGGTTCAATGCCACCGAAGAGGTATCCTTGAAGGGATCGCCCACGGTGTCCCCTACCACGGTAGCATCGTGCAGGTCAGTGCCCTTCTCCTGCAGATCAACCTCAACTACCTTCTTGGCATTGTCCCAACATCCGCCGGCGTTAGCCATGAACACTGCCTGGAACAAGCCGAAAACTGCTATCGAAATCAAATAGGAGACAAACAGTGATACCGGCGCATTGCTGGATGATGGAGCAGCCAGGCAAGCAAATGCCATGGCAAATGAGAAGATAGCTATAAAGATATTAAACATACCGTTCTGAGCATACTGGGTACAGATTTTAACCACTTCTTTGGATTTTTCCGTGGCTGCCTTCTGGTTCGCGTTTTCATCTAGTTGGATGTTGCGTTTAATATATTCTACTGCCCGGTAAGCTCCGGTAGTAACCGCCTGGGTAGAAGCCCCGGTAAACCAGTAGACTACCGCGCCGCCACAAATAAAGCCCAGTATGGTATACGGATTCAAGAGATTTAAAATTGTTTCCGGTTTAACATTCAAAACCTTCTCGATAAGCAAAATCAATGAGAAAATCATGGTCGTCGCGCCTACCACTGCGGTGCCTATTAACACTGGTTTAGCGGTTGCCTTGAAGGTATTACCGGCACCATCGTTGGCTTCTAAATAATGTTTGGCCGTTTCAAAGTCAGGTTTGAATCCGAATTCGTTCTGGATGTTCTTTTGAACACCAGGAATGGTTTCAATTAAGGATAATTCATAGATGGACTGTGCGTTATCGGTAACCGGTCCATAACTGTCCACCGCAATAGTTACCGGACCCATTCCCAGCATCCCGAAGGCCACCAGGCCAAAGGCGAAAATCGAAGGATAAATCATGATATCGCTAAGCCCGAATTGGCTTACATAATAAGCCATAAACATCAGGGCCAGGAAAACTATCCCTATCCAGAAAGCACTGAAGTTACCGGCTACCAGACCTGAAAGGATATTAAGGGATGGACCACCCTCCCGGGAAGCCTTAACAACTTCCGCTACGTGATTGGATTTAGGACTGGTAAATATTTTCGTGAATTCTGGAATTAAAGCCGCACCCAGGGTTCCGCAGCTTATGATTGTTGCTAGAACCGCCCATAGACTTTGCAGTTGCTCTGGTGCTGTTGAGTTTGGCCCCAGGAGGTAGTAACTTACAGCATAGGTAACTACGATGGAAAGGATAGAAGTTATCCATACCAGACTACCCAAAGGCTGTTCAAAATCGAAGTCTTCTTTGTTGGCAAATTTGGCTTGACTGAAGGCCCGGTTTATATAGAAGGCAACAACAGAAGTGATTATCATCAGAACACGCATGACAAAAATCCAGGTCAACAAGGTAGTCTGCAAAGCGGTCTGGAGGTTTCCTAAAGCACCGCCTACAGCTAAAACGATGAAGGTAACCAGGGCTACCCCGGTTACTCCGTAGGTTTCAAATCCATCGGCGGTCGGGCCGACGCTGTCACCCGCGTTATCACCCGTACAGTCTGCGATAACACCGGGATTCCGCGGATCATCCTCTTTAATTCCGAAGACTATTTTCATAAGGTCGGAACCGATGTCGGCTATCTTAGTAAATATCCCACCGGCGATACGAAGAGCACTGGCCCCTAGAGATTCCCCGATGGCAAACCCGATAAAACTGGCCCCCGCCAGTTCACGAGGAACAAACAAAAGTATAATCAGCATTACTATCAGCTCGACACATACCAGGAGCAGCCCGATGCTCATCCCGGCATCAAGAGCTATGTTTAAAACTTTCAGTGGCTTCTTTTCCAGCGCTGTGAAGGCGGTTCTGCTATTGGCCAGGGTGTTCATGCGGATTCCATACCAGGCCACACTATAAGAACCGAGAATACCTATGACCGTCCACATAAGTATAAATAATACTCCGCTGAACGATGTCTTTAGGATAAAACCATAATAGAAGGCTACACAAAGGCCAATAAAGATGAATAAGATGGCCAGGAATTTACCCTGTTGAATAAGGTAGGTTTTACAGGTTTCGTAGATGGTATTTGCTACATCCAGCATTGATTGGTGGGCTTTAATGTTTTTTACCTTTACAAACTGGTATACTCCGAAAAGCATACCCAACAAACACACCACTATACCGATTAACAGCAGGTTGTTTTGAGCAGCGGTTAGGGCAGGGATTCTAATACTGGCTTCACTGGCCAGGGCCATCGCTGGTGATAGAAGCGGAATAGCCAGTCCCATCAAACCACCGAATATGACCTTGGGTAGAAATGAAGTTGAAATGCGTTGCATTTCTTGGTCGTCCTTTTCAAGCATGATGCAGTTATCACCCTTTCAATAAATAGTGTATGAAATACAAGATGTATGAAAGCAAGGCAAGTATAGGGCGCCAGGAAGATCCTGAAGATCCTCCGGTTCACATCATGCCGATCTGATTCCCCTCTCTTGCCGAAATAAGATTAAACATTTAAGCTGTCTTAGACATAACCGCCAAAATAAGAGTTAGAACCATAAAGGATATAGCAAGAATGGTAGAAGCCTTTTCAAACAACTCGTCCATTCCTTTTTTCTTGCCAAATATCGCCTCGGCTCCACCGGCTATACTACCTGACAGGCCAGCGCTTTTTCCAGACTGCAAAAGAACTGTAGCAATAAGACCAAGGCTGACAAGTATATCCAGAATGGTAATTATGGTCTTAACCAAGATTTCACCTCCATTACATGTAAGCCCCCCTAAGGACTAAATTAAATTTTACCACAGCCGGTAAAACCAGTACAACTATAAGATTCCTATCTTTTCAGATTGTAGAAGGTTTCTTTGCCGCGATAGAGCCCGATTATGTCTAACTCTTCTTCAATCCTAAGCAGCTGGTTATACTTGGCTACTCTGTCAGTACGGGCTGGAGCACCGGTTTTAATCTGACCCGCATTGGCAGCCACAGCGATATCAGCTATGGTCGAATCCTCGGTTTCCCCTGAACGATGACTGATAACACATGTGTACCCAGCCTTTTTGGCCATCTCGATTGTATTCAGGGTTTCGGTTAAAGTTCCAATTTGATTAACCTTAATCAGCACACTATTGGCAACCCCCAATTCGATACCGCGCTTTAGCCTTTCGGTATTAGTAACGAAGATGTCATCGCCAACCAGCTGAATCTTTTTACCCAGTCTCTTGGTCAGGGACTTCCATCCATCCCAATCATCTTCGGCCAAACCGTCCTCTATGGTAATGATCGGGAATTTCTTGACAAAGGACTCATACAAGCTAACCATGTCGTCTGAACTCATTTTCTGTTTTCCGCCGCCCAACCAATAAAAACCATCATGGTATAATTCAGTCGCAGCAGTGTCAATTCCCAGAAGGACATCTTTACCGGCTTTGTAACCCGCTGCTCCGATTGCTTCCACAATTACTTCCAGGGCAGCTTCATTGGAAGGTAGATTGGGAGCAAATCCGCCTTCATCACCTACCGAAGTAGCCAGGCCTTTACCCTGAAGTACTTTCTTCAGCGAGTGATAAACCTCCACTCCCATCCGCAAGGCTTCGGAGAAATTTGGAGCCCCTACCGGCAGAACCATGAACTCCTGAATATCTACGTTGTTATCGGCGTGCTTGCCGCCGTTTAGTATATTCATCATAGGAACCGGAAGTTCACGGGCGTTAACCCCTCCGATATACTGATAAAGAGGTAAGGTCAAGTATGCAGCCGCGGCCTTGGCCACCGCCAGGGATACTCCCAGGATGGCATTGGCCCCCAGCTTAGCTTTGTTCGGAGTATCATCCAGGGCTATCATAAGTTGATCGATTCCAACCTGATCCAAGCAGTCCATTCCAACGATCTCGGGAGCAATAATGGTATTAACGTTGTCCACCGCATCCAGGACACCTTTGCCGTTATATCTTTTAGCGTCCCCGTCCCGCAGTTCAACCGCTTCGTAAGCACCGGTCGAAGCACCAGAAGGAACAGCAGCTCTGCCGATAGTGCCTTCTTCGAGAATCACTTCCACCTCTATGGTTGGATTACCGCGTGAATCAAGAATCTCCCGTGCATAAACATCCGCTATTATGCTCATATATCTTCTCCTTTCTATCGATACCCGCTATAGATTGGTGGCTATCTAAGACCTGTGCCTGCCTCCATTTCTCGCCCCCTAATCCATTACAACAAAGACTTCCCTGTCATTTCTTTAGGAATTGGCAATTCTAGAATTTTCAGCATGGTCGGAGCAATATCCTGCAAGCTGGCCCCTGATCGTAAATTTTTTCCCCGGTATTTTTCTCCTATTATAATGAAAGGAACCAGGTTGGTGGTATGCGCGGTAACCGGGCTGCCGTCAGGTTCATACATTAGTTCGGCATTGCCATGGTCAGCGGTTAATAAAACTGTTCCATTATGGGCCAGGACCTGGTTTATCACCCGCTCCAGGCAGGCATCAACTGTTCTAATGGCGGTTACTGCGGCCTTCATAATACCGGTATGGCCAACCATATCCGGATTGGCGTAGTTCATGATAATAACATCATAATAATCCCTGTCTATCTCAGATAAAACCCGGTCGGTAACTTCATAGGCGCTCATTTCGGGTTTCAAATCGTAGGTTGCTACTTTGGGGGAAGGAATCAGGATTCGGTCTTCATTGGTATTTGGGGATTCCACTCCTCCATTAAAGAAGAATGTTACATGGGCATATTTCTCCGTTTCCGCGATTCGCAGCTGTTTTAGCCCCTGGTCAGCCAGGTATTCACCCAGAGTGTTGTTAAGACTCTGCGGCATAAATGCCACTGGTGCCTTAATCGTGGCATCATACTGGGTTAAGCATACATAGTAAATATTCAGCCTATCCCCCCGGTCAAAGGGGGTAAATTCGCGGTCCACAAAAGCCCGCGTTATTTGCCGTGCCCGGTCAGCCCGGAAATTGAAGAATATAACCCCATCGCCGTCTTTTATAAGCCCCTGGGGGTTTCCTGCATCATCAACTATTACCGTTGGCTCAACGAATTCATCGGTTACATCTTTATCATATGATTGCTTCACCGCTTCATATGGGCTGGCCGCTTTTAGGCCTTCCCCTAAAACCATAGCCCGGTAAGCCCTTTCATTCCTATCCCATCTCTTATCCCGGTCCATGGCGTAGTATCTGCCCATAACGGTGGCAATTTCTCCTATTCCAATTTCCTGCATGGCTCTTTGAAGATCAGTTATGTAAACTTGAGCGCTAGCCGGCGGAACATCACGGCCATCCAGAAAGGCATGAACATATACTGTGTTAATGCCTCTATCCGAAGCCATGCGAATCAAGGCTACCAGGTGTTCCAGCAGGCTGTGAACCCCCCCGTCGGATAGCAACCCTAGAAGGTGCAAAGCGCCTCCGTTTTCAAGAGCGAAATCCATCGCCGAAATAAATTCGCGGTTTTCAAAAAAGGAACCACTCTCTATAGCCTGTGAAATGCGGGTTATTTCCTGAAATACTACCCGTCCCGCGCCCATATTAAGGTGTCCCACTTCTGAATTTCCCATCTGTCCTAAAGGCAAACCGACATCCAGCCCGGATGTACTTAAGAGGGTAAAAGGATAGGTTTTCTTTAACCGGAGAAAATTCTCCGGGTGAGCATCATGTATAGCATTGCCTTCCCGGCAATCGCTGTTGCCCCAGCCGTCCAGTATCATCAGTAAAAGAGGCTTTGGTATCATATATTGTTCTCCCGTCTGTAACAAATAGACCCCCATAAAGTTGCAGACCTAATTAATTGTGCCCTATGTTGGGAAATTGGTGTAGGGATGAAGGCCTAACTATTTCCTCGGTTTACAATGCGGGCGAAAACCATCGGGTCCAGGCTGGCTCCACCTACTAAAGCGCCGTCAATATCGGGTTGCTGCATGAGTTCTTCAATGTTTTCGGGTTTAACACTGCCTCCGTAAAGTATCCGAATTATGTCCGCCTGATTGCGATTGTATTGCCTGTCCAACTGGTTTCTAATAAAAAAACTCATTTCTTGGGCATCGGCTGCGGTTGCATTAACCCCGGTGCCTATAGCCCAGACCGGTTCATAAGCAATAACCAGATCAGGTGTAAAGGGTATATCTTTTAAGCCAGCTTCCAGCTGCCGGCCTACTATTTTAGTTGCCTGTCCATTATTTCTTTCCTCCAGGGTTTC
>JBLMZW010000047.1:0-6405 GCA_050259035.1 Chitinophagales bacterium
GAATGGGCTTTAATGAGCAACCAGCGTGCCTGTAAGGCCATTTCCGAAGGAAAATTCAAAGAAGAAATAGTGCCGGTGGAGATTAAAACCCGGAAAGGAACGCAGCTTTTTGAAAACGATGAGCATCCCAACCCCGACAGCAGCATGGAAAGTCTGGCTCAACTGAAGCCGGCATTTAAAAAAGAGGGGATTATTACAGCGGGTAATGCTTCCGCTATAAATGACGGAGGAAGCGCCCTTATTCTCATGGCAGCCGAGAAAGCCGAGGAGCTTGGAATTAAGCCGCTAGCCCGGATAGTAGCCACTGCGTCGGCATCGGTTGACCCGTCTATCATGGGTATAGGAGTAGTGCCAGCTGTTCGTCGGGCATTGAAGCTGGCAAATATGAGTATGGATGACATGGAACTCTGGGAGATGAACGAAGCCTTTGCCGCTCAGGTAATAGCCTGTAATCGAGAATTACAGGTGGATGTGGACAAGATCAATGTTCTGGGTTCAGGGGTGGCTCTGGGACACCCGGTGGGTATGACCGGGGCCCGGCTGATTCTAACTCTTATGAACGAGATGCGCAGAACCAAAAAGCAATTCGGATGTGCCACCCTTTGTGCTGGCGGAGGTCCAGCTATGGCAACGATTATTGAAGCTCTGTGAAAATAATAGCCCTAAGCTCCAATTAGCGGAGTCAGTTCGCCGGTATATGTCAAAGACAGCTGGTGCAAAGCACGAGTGCAGGCAATATAAAGCAGGGAGCGGTCGTTATCACTGGAGTAAGTCTCATTATTGGCCTCAGGGATAATAACCTCATCAAATTCCAGCCCTTTTGACATTTGAATCGAAGTTATTGATATGCCATTTATAAAAGTAACGCTTTCCGGTGAAATCAAATGTACATCATAGTTTTGAGATAATACCTTATAAAGAGCGTTAGCCGCGCCGTTCGTTTTAAGGATAATTCCCAGGGCCATATTGTCGCTATCCTGAAAGGAATCAATTTTTTCCTTAATCTGTGCGATTTCTTCCTGGCTGGTGCGGCAATATATCAGTTCGGGTGCATCCCCGTGGCGCTCAACCGCCTTAAGCGAGATGACATTTTGGATGCGTTTGGCGAAAGTAATAATCTCATAGGTAGAGCGGTAGCTCGTATTCAACTCTACCAGTTCCGCTTTTTTATACAGCTGGAGTAAATCTCCGAGTGTGTATAAATGGTTGGGATTGATAAACTGCCCGAAGTCACCGAGGATGGTTTTCTGGCATTTAAATATAGTATTCAGTACCGCGTATTGAACCGGGGTGTAATCTTGCATTTCATCGACAACTAAATGGTTTACAGTCGTGTTATCGTGCAACCCCTCGAAAGCGGCATGGAAATACAAATATGGGTATACGTCAGCCCATTCGAGGGTTTTCTTGGCCGGCATCAAAAATTTATCCGAGATGTTCATCTGCTTATAAAAGTCCTTATAGAGCACCAGGGGATTTTTAACCTTTAACATCGCAGTCAGACTTTTCAAGATGGCCCTGGTCTTTGGTAAAGGCTCTTCCATGAAGTTATTGGTCTCAAAACGAAAATAAATATCGTCCGCAATCATCTGGAGCCGCCGCTTAACCGGGTAATTATGATAAGCGGCAAAACGGCTTTGTATCCATTCACTTTTGGCAGTGAATCTTTCATACGTGTAATCAAATGGTTCAAAGATGATTTCAGGCATCCGGGCCAAATATTCGTCCATCAGGCTTATAAATTCCAGTGTGGATTTGAAACGCACCCGCTCCGCCCATTTGGGGTCGTCTGTTTCAAGAGGGTCTTTGTCGGGCTCAAAATGAATGATGTTCTTGAGTTGAACCTCGGCAATATCTGCTAGGCTCACCCCATAAATCGGTTCCTCGCCTAATTCCGGCAGGACGTTGGAAATATAATCCCCAAACACCTTGTTGGGCGATAGAATGACTACGTTTTCAGCCGATAATCTGTCTTTGAAACGGTAAAGTAAGTAGGCGATCCGATGCAGGGCGATAGATGTCTTGCCAGACCCCGCCACTCCTTGAATGAGAAGGGTTTCGGCCGTTTCGTTCCGAATAACCAGGTTCTGTTCCTTCTGAATAGTCGTGATGATGGACTTCATCTTCTCGTCTGATGTATGGCTCAATTCACGCTGCAGGATATCATCTTGAATATTAACCGAACTCTCCAGGGCATATTCCATTTCGCCATGCTTGATTTTGAATTGCCGCTTTCGTATTAGCTCGCCGTTAATCCGTCCAATAGGAGCATCATAACCGGCAGGCCCAACCTCGTAATCATAAAACATACTTGCGACCGGGGAACGCCAATCAGAGATCAGCAGCTGATTTTCGTGTCTAAAAGCAAATCTGCCAATGTAGAAGGTGGAAGGTGTCCCTTTGGATGTTTCTCGAAAGTCAATCCGGGCAAAGTAGGGCGATTCCTGCAGCTTGGCGAGTTTATCCCGAATCTCGACCGCAAAGGTTCCCAGGCTGTCAATTCGTCTCAAAGCGAGTTCATTTTGGAACATCTCATGTGGGTCGATTTCACCGTGATACTGTACCATGTACCGCTTGGTATCCATGTATTCTTGGTCTAACCGTCCAACTGAATAATCCGCTTGTTTGATAGCGTCATCCAGCTTGCCCTTAATATCGTTAAGATGTGCGATTTCATCGGGATAAGTCGGCTTTTCATCTAATGCTTCATTTTTGCTATTGTTCATATGGAGAGACGAAATCATTTGGAATCCTTCTTCGGTAAAACCATCCGTTGCGTCGGGTATCCAAATTCGGTCAGCAATTCTGCTTCGGCAAAGCCCAGCTCCTTTAGAGCTTGGCGATATCCTGTATCTGCTTTATCGCCCTTTCGAAATGTGGTAATGCTGATATCCTTATTCTTCAGCAACTCGGTGAAGGCCACATTCAAGAAGTCTTGAGCAATGCCCTTTTTCCGATAAAGCGGATGCACCGCAAGAAAATCTATGCTTCCGGTTTCGTAATTAATCATCATACCGCCAATTGCAATGCCTCCCTCGGTCATAAGCATGGCGCCCTTGTTGGAAATATAATGTTTCAGAACTGTTAAATGTTCGTCTTCTTCTAGATGGGGGAACCCGTCAATGGCCAGGTGTACCAGGTCCATCCACTTCGGAATCTCCATTTCTTCGGCGAAGTGGATTTCTCTCGCGGAATTTTTTTGTGCATTTTTAAGCGATTTAAGCTGGTCTGTGAAGTTATACTCGAGCTGCAATGGATAAAACACCTCGTTTTTTCTAAATTGGTGAGGAGATTGTTTATACATGGCCTTGAACACATTGCTGAAAGCCTGTTGGCTGTTGTAACCGGCCAGAATCGCAATATCTATAATTGGTTTATCTGAAAAAACCAGTAGCTTGGCGGCTTCCGTTAGCTGCCGGCGCTGTACATAATCGTGGATAGAAAGCCCTACTGTATCGGTGAAGATGCGGTGCAGGTGGTATTTCGAATAGTGTACGGCTTCGGCAACAACATCCAAATCAATCTTCTTTTCTGTCAAATGTCTTTCGATATATTGGATTGCAGCTACCACCAACTCAAGTTTGTTCATAGCGCTTCCTTCCCTTATAGTGCGAATCTATTATAGCAACATTAGAACTTTATCCTTTAATAAATCTTGCGCAAATCAGTGATTTTTTTGTGGTATATTCCGCATCGCGATGATCACAACATCATAAGGTTATTGGATATGGCTTTGGATTTCGCGATAGGTCTGGCGGGTCGGCAAGCGAAGAAAAAGGGCAGGGAAATAGAAATATTATGGTCATTAGTTGGGTTATTGTAGTTAGCAGGCATAACATCGGTTACCTAAATAAAACCATTGATAAAAATTCCGCATGGCGAAAACATACAGTATAATGATAAAAAACTACATCGAAAGGAACACTGACATGGAATTAGTTTACACCGGCAAAACCAAAAATGTTTACCAACTGGAGGATGGGAATTATCTATTAAAATTCAAAGATGATGCTACCGGAGCTGACGGAGTCTTCGATCCTGGCTGCAATACCATAGGTTTGACCATCGAAGGAGCGGGACGCGCCGGGCTGCGCCTGACAAAGTACTTTTTTGAGGTTATTAAGGAACATGGTATTCCCACCCACTATATCGATTCCGATATTGAGAACGCTACCATGACGGTAAAACCGGCTGTTCTTTTCGGCAAAGGACTGGAAGTCATTTGCCGTCTAAGAGCTGTAGGGAGTTTTCTCCGCCGCTATGGGGATTATGTTCAGGAAGGGCAGCCGCTCGACTACTTCGTAGAAGTGACTCTGAAAGATGACGCCCGAGAAGATCCGCCCATCACTGAAGATGCGCTTGATATGCTAGGCATACTTTCCAAGAAGGAATATCAGGTACTAAAAGATTTGACCCGCCAGATCACCGGCGTGGTGAAGGCAGAACTGGCCAAAAAAGATATTGAATTGTATGATATCAAATTTGAATTCGGCCGGGTAGGCCCAGAGCAGCAGATTACGCTGGTTGACGAGATATCTGGTGGAAATATGAGAGCTTTCAAGGATGGCAAACATATTCAACCCCTGGATCTGGAAAAACTAGTGCTGGCTGATTAACTGTTTAGAAAAGCTAACAAACCGCGTGGTAAAGCATGGATTAGCCCATGCAATTCGGTCAAGAGACGGGAGGTTGACTCTCCCGGCCATGGCAATGGTTATTGAAGCCCTCTAAATTTGGCTTTGGATTTCTCGATAGGTCTGGCTGGTCGGCTGATTTTCAAGCAG
Source organism: Chitinophagales bacterium (assembly GCA_050259035.1). Classification (GTDB taxonomy): domain Bacteria; phylum Bacillota; class Syntrophomonadia; order Syntrophomonadales; family DTU052; genus JBLMZW01. The sequence continues at coordinate 4,785 of JBLMZW010000047.1, forward strand.
GGCTTTATACAGCTGGTCGTAAGCATTCAGCTCCCGTTCCGCCGAATACTTGTTATTTACTAATTGGCGGGCGGCATTGCCCATATTGTTACGGAGAGAAGGATTCTGTATCAACTGCGAGGCAGCATCCGCCAACTCCGCTGCGGAATTAATATAGAAGCCCTGAACACCATTCTCTATGATATCCAGGTTCCCGGGAACTGCAGTTAATATGCAGGGTTTCCCCAGATACATGGCTTCAAGAGCCCCCTGTGGTTGTCCCTCTGACCAGGAAGTATTAAGAACGATATCGGCAGTATAAATGATTCCCCCGATTTTTTGGTGGGGTATTTCACCCAGATAATGAGCCCAGTCCAATTGGCTGATTCGCGAGTTTATGTGGTCCGTATATTCGATATCTATTGCCGCCCCCAGAATAAGCAGGGACAATTGGGGGTTGCTTCGGTGGGCCATATCTAGGCCATCCAAAGCTAAATCCAAATTTTTAACCGGTCTTAAACCGCTGGGAATTATGAATACCGTTTCTGCATCAGATAAACCTATCTGCCGGCGGGTAATCTCCGGTGCCGCAGGCAGGTCCACCCCCTGGGGAATAACCATCAAGCGGGATTGCAGGCCAGGGTTTAGGTCGGTAAGACGCCTATGCAGATCCGGATTAAAGACAACTATCCTTCGGGCTTTAAGTATAGTCTGTAGGGTTTCTTCTTTTTGGGGACCTGATAAATCATAATTGATATCGGTACCGGTGGTGGTTAATAGTATTGGTAAGTTTTTTAGGGCGGGATGATTTAGGGCCCGGGAGAACTGCAGAGCATGAAACCCATGAACCAAACTGTACGAATTGCTCTGGGTATACCGGTTAAGCTGCAGCTGCCAATCCGGTTCGTCCATTGATACTAGATCTATTGTATAGCCTTTGCCTCTGAGCCCGTTATACAGTCGGGTTGCCGTAATGCTGTTGCCGCGCTGGCTTTTAAAAAAAGGCGTAACCATTAATGTGCGCTGCATTCTGTTATACTCCTGATTCTGATTTTGCGGGCCTGGTTTAAGGAATATGTTAGAGTTCGACTTTTAATATCTGAAAACATTCGCAGTATTGGCCCTTACCGCTCATTATTCCTCGATAGTGATTAAACCCCTTAATGGCTTCGTCATATCGAATATCTTTAAGTTGGGAGGCATGTACCCGAAGCGCCTCTAGTTTTTGTTCCATATAGAGAGTAACATCTTCCGAAAAAGACACGTCCTGCAGCGGGGTCCAGACCTCATAAGCCAGTATTGTCTTGACCTCCCAGGGCGTATCCCCGCACTCCTGGAACCAGGGACCGCCGGCCCGGCGGCACGCGTCTACAACGATTTTACAGGTGGTCCGATGGTCTTCATTTCCGTCCAACTGGTGAGGTAAATAAACGATATCGGGTTTCTTGGCACGAAGAAGAGAGACTATTTTTACTAGATTATCCTGGTTATATTCCAAATAGCCGTCCGGGTTTCGCAGAAATATCGTTTCACTTACTCTTAGAAGCGAAGATGCCTCACGGGCTTCATCCTCACGCCGGGCGGCTAGCTCTTCGCGGGAGCAAGTGAGACTACCGGATTCACCGGATGTCATAAAGACGGT
>JBLMZW010000048.1:0-28494 GCA_050259035.1 Chitinophagales bacterium
ATGGTTTATGTATTCAACATTATAGGAGGCTATGGCGGGGTTGTTGTGCATGAATTCGTATAACCGGTTGCCGCCTACCGCGAAGGTGTAGGCCATTTTGCCGGGATCAATCTGCTTCTTATTACCGGTTACCTGGCCCGCTTCCCACATATCCACGTAAGAGTCCACCAGCATCTCGGTATGAACTCCCAGGTCTTTAAGATCAGACTTGGCAATCAATGACCCCAGGGCATTGGGCATGCCGCCGATACCCAGCTGAATACAGCACCCATCCCTTATATGTTCCATTACGTGCTGAGCGATTCTGGTGTCAGTTTCACTGGGCTGCGGAACCGGTGCATCCAGTAAATCTGGGTTTTCTCCTTCTACCACATGGGTAACCTGCGATATATGTATCCGTTCCTTGCTTCCACCCAGGCAGACCGGAAGTTTATTATTAATCTCAATAATAACCAGGTCGGCATGGGTCAAGGAAGTGTAACTGGATGAGTTATGCAGCCCGAAGTTGAAAAATCCGTTTTCATCCATGGGGCATGCTTGAATTATCGATACATTCCTATGCGGAGTTCCCACCAGAGGCGGGTCATTTAATACGTCATCATAGTAACGCTCGCACTCACTGTATAAAATGGGGTTATAGAAAACGTTGCCCAGGTATTGCTGCAGGGCTCGGCTTACCGGGCTGAAATGAAAGTCGTTATAGGTAAACACTTCCCCCTGAGGATCGTTGGTTAAAACCTCCGGTATAGGCGGCAAAGTGACCGCCGCCAGAATAACAATATCTTGCAGCTCGTCTTTTCTGGCCGCCAGGGCCTTATCACATAAGACGGGCTTCCCGTTAAAGAATCCATAGTCAATCCATGAACCGGATCTTATGTTCTTAACCGCCTCTTCGGCGGTACAGGTTTTACTTTTCAACATGGTTAAAAAATCTCTTGCCAAGGCTATGCCCTCCCTTCAAAATAAACCATGATTCCTTGGGTATAAGTTTCAGGTCCCTGAGCTGGGAATCTTACTGTAGGGCAAAGGCCATAATCTAGCAGCATATATTAGGGCAAGTATTTAAGCCTTCTAGCTTCGGACCGCAGCCAGTCTCTATAATCCGGGTGCGCGATGTTAATCAATTCTTCCAGCCGCTTGCGCATGTTCTGTCCTTTCAGGTAAGCTATCCCGTACTCGGTGACCACGTATTGCACATCATTGCGGGTGGTGGTAACCATAGAGCCCGGAGTGAGAGTGGGAACTATTTTAGACTTAACTTCTCCGGATTTATCAGTATAGGTAGAATACAGAGCCAGGAAGGCTTTGCCTCCTTTAGACCGCCAGGCTCCTTCCACGAAGTCAGACTGCCCCCCGGTCCCGGAATACTGCATGGTGCCGACAGCCTCCGATGCGCATTGCCCGGTCAAATCAACTTCCAGGGTGGAGTTGATGGCTACTACGTTGTCATTCAAACCAATAACATAGGGGTCATTAACATACTTCGAACTGTGCATCTCTACCATGGGGTTCTCATTCATGAAGTTGTAGAGTTCCTTGCTCCCCAAGGCAAAACTTCCGACCCATTTCAGCGGCATATAGTTTTTGGCCTTGCAGGTTATTACTCCTTTTTTATAGAGGTCCAGCATGCTGTCACATAACATCTCCGAGTGTATTCCCAGATCCTTTTTGTTTTCCAAGAATTTAGCCACCGCGTTCGGCATTCCCCCTATGCCCAGTTGAACGCAGGCCCCGTCATCCACTTTCTCCGCTATGTATTGTCCGATCAGTTCATCCTCTTTGGTAACCGGTATTTCCGGCAGTTCAACCAATGGTATGTTATTCTCCACCACCACATCAACTTCAGAGATATGGAAGTGGTTATTGCCGTAGGTGCGGGGCATATTCTCATTTACTTCTAAGAAAATTTTGCACTGGCGCCGGGCCATGGATTCCCGGGTCATTCCCCAGATAAAATCCGGGTTGGTTCCGGTGCTGAAAAACCCGTTTTTATCCATCGGCGATACTGTCATCATAAAAACCGTGGCGTCCCGGCATTCTCCCGCTATGTTAGGGCCTTCCCAGAGCCGGTGGGGAGTATAGGTGAACAGCCCCTCCCGTATAAACCATCGGGAAATCGGGCCGGCATATAAAATCTCCATCAGGCCTTTGTTAGCGATTTCCGGGTTGTGCATCTCCAGGGGTCTGACATCCAGGGCGCTTATAAAGTTGACATTCTTAACCTCATCCTTAAGCATGCGGCGGGCTAAGGCGTTTATTAAGGCCGGGGGCTGTCCGTTCGCCAGCGGGACTATGACCCCATTACCATCCTGGATTTTTGCTGCAGCATCATCGGGCGACACCAGTTTGCTTCGATATAGCTCATTCCACATACCTTTTTACCTCCTCAAAATAGTTTTAATAGGGCCTACTCGAATATTTTTTCGCCCTCGGCGTAAGCGTTGGCACAGTCAAATTCACAGTTACGCTTATTGGTGGCTAGTATTTCTTTTTCTCTTTCCTTATACCATTCGAGTTGGGTAATCAGACTCATGATTTCGTTGCTGCCGACCCAAATCATTGACAGCCTCATATCACGCAAGATTTTTTCGATCGGATAAACGTCAGTATAGCCGATACCCCCCATACACTGCATGGAAAGGTTTACAACATCCCAGGACTGCTCGGTTACGAACTTTTTGGCCTGGGAGACCATACGCCGGGCCCGGTTGGGATGAACCCCGGCATCAATGGCCCGCGCGGTGCAGTAAATCATACTGCGGCAGGAGTCGAGCTTCATTACAGCATCGGCGATTTTAAAGCTTACTCCTTCGAAGTTCTTAATCTGAGTGCCAAAGGCTTTACGGTGAGCGGTATAATCGGTGGCCACTTCTAAAGCGGGCCGAACCGCACCTATGGTCATAGCCGCGGTGCCTAACCTCTCGGGAATCATCATGGGATAGAAAATCTTGGTGGCCCCGTTGACCTCACCCAGGATATTAGAGGCCGGTACTCGGACGTCCTCTAATACCAGACGGGCGGTTCCGCCTCCCCGGCATCCCATAAGGCCATAAAGGTATTTGGTCTTAACCCCGGCATCCCGGTCCACAATAAAACAGGTCATGGATTTATTGGGCGGTCCGTTGGGATCGGTCTTCGCGTATACCAGGAAGAAATCGGCCCCTTCGCCCCCCACGATGAACCGTTTCTGCCCGTTTAAAATATAATGGTCTCCGTCTTTGACCGCAGTGGTGGTGGCTCCGAAAAAGTCGGATCCTCCACGTGGTTCAGTGAGACACTCCGCGGAAAACTTTTCCCCGGCCAGGAGGGGTTTAACATACTTTTCTTTCATTTCTTCCGATCCATAGTTGGAGATAGCTTCGCAGACGATGTCCGCCCCTACCCCCCAGACACAGCCGAATATGTATCCGGGAACACAGATTTCCTCCGCTACTATAGTATCTTCAACCCAGCCCAGTCCACGCCCGCCATATTTTTTAGGAATACGAATGCCTAAGAGGTTGCGGCGTCCGCACTCCTGTAAAAACTCCTTCGGGAACTTGATTTTATCCGCGTCCATATCCAGAATGTAATCCCGGGTAACCCATTTCGCCATTTCCCGGGCTTCATCCCGTAAAGCTAACTGTTCCGGAGTCATTAAAAAATCAAACATTGGCTTCACTCCTTTTTCTAATTCGATGCCAGACAGTCATTGTTGACTGATCCTTTTCCCCCCTCCCGCTTATGAAACTTCCCTTCTTAATAACTGCACTGGTCGGCTGGATATACAACTTCTATTACGATCTATTGCGTTATGTAATAATTGTATTACATACGTAATAAAATGTCACTTGTTTGAATTGCCCATCCACGGTAAATGCTTTAAAATCGAGTTATTACACCTGTAATAATAACCGTGCTTAATTTACCTTATGGTGTCTGAGCATTTCGCAGTTATATAATGCTAATAGGAAAGGATCATTATGGGTTTTAAAGAGATAGGGAAAAAAATACAACAGGGCCGTGAGGAAAAGGGGTACAGCCAGGAACAGCTGGCACGTATGATTGGCTGTTCCCAGTCCGCTCTGTCCAATTACGAGAAGGGCAAGCGGCGTCTCTACCTGTCTCAATTGGAACAGCTGGCCCAGGTCCTGGATCAGCCTATTGAGTATTTTATGGAGACTCGAACTACAGAGGAACATAAGCCGGGAATCGAGGATCAGGATAAGGATTTGCTAAGGCTGTTGAATGAGTTTTACGGCCTTAATCAATCGGAGCGACAGAGTGTTCTGGATTTTATTCAGTTTATCCGGTGGCGAAGGAATAAGGAGGTCTCTGCTATTGATAAGCCTGGAACTAACCCGCGAGCAGAAGAAGTGGGTGGAGACAGCCCGCGGAGTGGTAAAAGAAGAGATAAGTCCGCGGGCCCTGGAACTAGATCAAAAAGGTGATGCCGAGTTCGATTGGGCACCGGTTAAGGCTCTGGCTGAATGTAACCTGGTATGCCCGACCGTCCCCCGTGAATATGGCGGTCCTGGCCTGGGGCATTTGACCACCGCGATAGTCATGGAGGAAATCGCTGCTGGCTGTGCTGGAGTAGCCGCTGTGGTGGCTGCTAATATGCACGCCGCCGCGCCAATTATCCTGGCCGGCACTGAATATCAGAAAGAGACTTTTTTAGTCCCGCTGGTTTTGCCCGAACCATCGGTGGCTTCCTTTGCCCTGACTGAGCCGGAGGCCGGTTCTGATGTGGAGTCAATTAACGCATTCGCTCAGTTCGAGAACCATAAATACAGATTAACCGGGCGCAAGGATTTTGTCCTTAACGCCTCGGTAGCTAAATTCATTTCCGTTTTTGCCGCCACCACCCACCAGCAGAAGCGCTCATCGATGCGGGCTTTTATAGTGCCTAATCCCTCCTCCGGGCTGGTCATTGGGCAGAACCGCAGGAAAGCAGGTATTCGCTATGCTAACACTTCCGAATTGATCCTGGATGGGGTGGAGATTCCTGAAAGAAATGTTATTGGCGGGGATAAAGCGGGCAGTGGGTATCTTCTCCTGACCCAGGCTTTTGACCGGGGCCGGGCCCTGGTGGGGGCTATTGCGGTTGGGATAGCCCGGGCCGCTTATGAGATGGCTCTAGATTTTGCCCGGGAGAGAATCCAATTCGGCAAACCCATCATCGAGCATCAGTCGGTAGCATTCGCCCTGGCGGATATGGCAACCAAAATCGAACTGGCCCGCCTGATCACCTGGAAAGCCTGCTGGCTTATAGATCAGGACCAGGACTACACCACCGCTTCTTCCATGGCCAAGCTGGTCACCAGTCAAGTGGCCCAGGAAGTCACCTGCCAGGCGGCGGATATACTGGGTTCCAGAGGCTATCTGGCCAATAGCCTGGCGGATAAACTGGTCCGGGATGCCCGGGTTCTATCCACCATCGAAGGGACTAATCAGATTCAGAGAGCCATTATAGCTTCCCTATTATGACCCACCGGTCAGTTCAATCAGTTGGGTGCGCCTGGTTTCGAACAACTGGTTAGCTAAAGCCTCATTGCCATTATCTATTAGATGGACCGAGTCATGAAAATACCAGGGCTGCATGGTGTTCTGCATATCCAGGCAGTCCAGACCGTGTTCTTCACATAAATCCTGCAGTCTTTTCGAGTTAGCCCGCCACTCACTGTGGGGCAAGGCTTTATACTTGTCCAAAAGCGTCTGGTTAACCGGGGATAAGAATACTATCGCCGGGGTGTCCTTCTCTTCTATCAGATTCAGTGATTTATCCAGGTAGCGGTAAGCAATATTCTCTTCATTGAGTGGTTTGACTGAGAATACCTTTTGCAGGTGCTCTACTTCAGCCTTGCCCCAGGGGAATTCAGTATAAGGTTTATACATATTTTCCGGCCGGTCTTTAGGTGCGGTTACTGTTCCGGCCGGGGCCAATTCGTCCGGGGAAACTGCGGCCTGCTCCTGTTTGGATTTAGTCAGAGGTTTACCCAGGAGTTCCTCCATGTGCTGCAGTAGAATATCTGCCGGGTGCCCGCCAAAGAGGTAGGTATTTATCTCCTGACGATAACGGTAAAGATTCCAGTGGTTTAATAGGTTGGTAGTCAGCCACCCTTCGATTCCCTTGGTATTTTCGGTACCGGTTTTCTTAGTTGGCTGGACCTGAGTAACTTTGGTGTCCTGTTCCGCTTCGTTGGCCGTTTGATTGGTTATATTGGCGATCCTTAGTTCTTTTCGTTCTTGTGAAGAAAACATATTCGGATAAACCTGGGGAAACATAATCGGATTTTTATTGATCTCTTCGGAAAAGAAGGGATAGCTTACATTCATGATAATCAGATCAGCGGCATGGTTTTCGGCCAGTTTTTTCACCACCGCGTATTTATCCGCTTCCCGCGCCCCGCCGATTCCGAAATTAAATACCCGGATGTTTCGCGATCTTAGAACCGGATCACTGTTAATCCTTTTTTGCAGGTAGCCGGGAATGGTGCTCTCACCGGTGGGCACCGCCGCACCGCGAATAACTGAGTCTCCAACCACCGCCACGCGAAAGCCGGGGCTGTTTTTAATGGCCTTGTACTGGCGGTCAAAATCCACGCTGGTAAGTTTATACCCGAAGCGATAATTGGATTTAAACGGGGCCGGTCCGGCGAAGTATCGCCCCACCCAAACATCAACCAGGATAAGCACGATTATTGTTGTTAAGGCCGTTATAATCCATTGAGTCCTGTTAGTCATTGCAGCACAACAAACCGGCATCTATATTAATAGCGAGCCGGGATCTCCTATTAATCCTATATTTAGTTTACTATAGAAACCGTTTCTCCGCAGTTCATACACTGGCGGCGGTCCAGATTTTCCACCTGAATCCGGTACCCTTCCCTCTTGACCAGGGTGGCGCCGCAATTATGGCACCGGGTATCATTGTTAAAACCGGGAGCGTTGCCTACGTACACGTATTTTAGGTGGGCCCGGGCTGCTTCCTGAGCCATGGTTAAAGCCGGTAACGGGGTGGGCGGCCGGTTGAAATTATAGGCCGGATGATAACGAGAAAGGTGTAAGGGTATTTCGGGGTTTATTGAAGCCAGCCAACTGGCCAGGCCCTCGATTTCCTCAGGACGGTCATTCTCTTCAGGAATAATAAGATTGGTTACCTCGACATGAACCCGGCTGGCACAAAATTCGATGGTCTCTTTTACCGGCTCCAGGCGGCCTTTACAGTTGGTGAGATAGAAACGCTCGTTAAAGGATTTTAGATCAATATTTACCGCATCGATCCAGGGAATCAGCTCTTTTAAGGGCCCGGGATTGATATAGCCGTTGGTAACCAGAACATTCTGCATTCCTTTTTCCTTGATCATAGGCGCTGTATCATGGACATATTCATACCACATGAAGGGCTCATTATAGGTGTAGGCCAGACCAATTGAATCATCCTTCTTGCACTCAACTGCCAGGGCAGTCATTTGCTCCGGACTTATATAGCGGGTGGGGCATTCACCGTGGGCAATCTGGTGGTTCTGGCAGAATCCGCAGGACAGATTGCATCCGAGGGTGCCGGCGGAAAGGATCATATGCCCGGGGTAAAAATGATAAAGCGGCTTTTTTTCGATCGGGTCCAGGGCTACCGATGAAACCTCGCCGTAGTTTGTGGCATATAAAGTCCCGGCATCATTGATCCGAACCCGGCAGACCCCCCTTTTATCCGGCTCAATACGGCAATTCTGCGGGCAAACGTGACACCGAGCTGTTTCTCCGTCAAGTTTTTCGTAGAACAATACTTCTTTTTTCATATTCATAACCCTAAATCATTAATGATAGCGTTTAACCTCGAACCTTTCCATGTTAAACGACTCGCCTTTTCGAATACCGGCCTTCTGACAGGCTATATCCACCTGTTCCTCCGGATCATCGATGCCTGGAAGGTCAGGCAACAACACCCCGGTCTTGGAGCCGCTGTGAACGATTACCCCGTAGCGTTTAGGGTCTAATTCTGACATACTGTCGATTTTTTCAGGTTCACCCAGGACATCCACAGAATAGTCAATTTCATCGAGTTCCTCCTGACTGACCGGAAGGAACCGATAATCCTGGGTGCCGGCACTGATAGCATTCTCCAGGATTTCAATCCCCAGGTTGGGACGAACCGGTCGGAGGGTGCCGATGCAGCCCCGCAGCCGGCCATCAATCTTTAACGAGACAAAGGCTGCGGCCCGCTGGTCCAATTCTTCCGGCAAAGGTTTAGGCAATTCGGCCTTCTGGCCCTTCTCAACATACATTTCAAGGCATTGCCTGGCCCAGCTTACCAGGGACGACTCGGCCATGCGGCGGGCTGAACGAGCTTTCTCTTTTTTCCCTGCCAGCGCCTTATATATATCTTCTTTAGCTGCCTCCTCAGGTACGAAACCGGCCACCAGATACCCTACTCCCAGGGGTCCCTCGTAAGAATATACCTGGCTGTTAAATTTCCAGCCATTCATAGCTCCCATCAACATAATGATAGAACGGAACCCGCATTCACCGGCGTTTTCCTTTAATTCTTCCGGTATTTCAAACAGTGGAAGGACCTGTCCCTCCGCTAAAATATCACGAACTCGCTTATCAAAAACCGCTCCATCCGGATTATAATCATAGGGCCCGTCTTGGGTCAGTCGGTGTGACATATCCCCGGAAGCAATAATCGCTACTTTACGCCCCAGTTGATCCGCGGCCTTTTGAACCAACATGCCAAACCGGTACAATTTTTCGAGTCCCAGCCAGGCTACGCTTATGGCCAAAATCTTAACCTCTGTTAACCCGGCCTCTTTTAAGTAATGGAGCGGTACTAAAATCCCGTGATCCAGGTTATAATTCAACCGGTACTTGTCCTGATTCCGGTCAAGCAGAACCAGAGGAATGTTTTCTTCCCCTGCCATCCCGGATATCTTTATCAGAAGCTCCAGGTCATTATCATAAGAATATTTGATATCTCTCTTTCCGAACCCGCCGAAGTCTCCTTCCAGGTGTTTTTCCGCTAAAACCGAAACAGCATCTTGAAAGACATTGCCATGGGGTGTAAAAAACACCAGGGTCTCCGGCTGTCGTTTAACTACCTCTGAGGCTAGGTTCCGCATGCCCTGCACTGTGGCCTCTACCTGGCTGATTTGCCCGCCTCCGATTGCCGGAATTATTAATGGGGGGTGAGGGGATAGGGCGCCATATACTATCACGGCCATTCCTCCTTGGCATAATGTTTTACTATTCCTGAGAATATAGAATAGGCAACTTTGCTTTGATGCAAATCATCTGATAATAATTTTTCTTCTTCAGGGTTGGAGAGAAAACCTACTTCAACAGTAACGGAAGGCATTTTGGTCTTTTCAATTACATAAAAAACGCCTTCTTTAGCCTTGCGATTATTATTCCCCAATATGCGTACCATTTCACCCTGAATGGCCACTGCAACATCGTGGCTGGTTTTATTATTGGCATAATAGAAGGTCTGAGCCCCATGCCAGCGGGGCGAAGGGTCGGCATTGGCGTGTACTGAAATAAATAAATCAGCATTCAGACGATGAGCTAAAGCAACCCGCCTTCCCAGGTCCTGTCTCTTTCGTTCTATAAGAGGCCCTTTGAATCCTTCATCACTTAAATCCTTATCATCGGTTCGAGTCATGACTACCATGGCCCCAGCTTGGCTCAAAAGTTTGGCCAACCTTTTCGCTATAGCCAGGTCGACGTCTTTTTCAGGAATTTTAGTTTGGCGGCCAATGGTTCCCGGGTCATGGCCCCCGTGTCCCGGGTCAATCACTATGACCCTACCTGCAACACCGTAAGACAAAACATTAATATCGGGTTCCCTATGGATAAATGTGCTGCCAAATATTAATGCCAATAGAGTAAGTAGTCCCAGGCCTATCCTGACCTGTTTCCGCGATACCATCCACATTCGCCCAAGCCCCCTTCCCCAAAACTTAACACCAGGCTCTTAAACTTTATGCATTTAGGGGGGCTTAATAAAATGGAAAAGGAAGGTAATATTTAATTAGATATATTTTGTGCGTAAAAAGTACTGAAATTTATTATTGCTACACTTTTCACAAAGTTGATCAGATATTGTATAATGTTTAAAACGCAGCTTGATATGCAGACCGAACTCTAGTGTGACTCTGGTGACCCCTTGCGGAATCATATTTCAGTACAGTCTGTTTATAGAAAACGTAAAAAAGAGGTGTCATTATGGAAGCAGCATTCGAAGCAAGCTATGAACAGACCTTCATGAGCCAGCCGTTGTATTGCAACAAGTTTCAGGTTAGTGCGGAAGAAAAAGATTTTTACATGAATCAGGTTCCGGCATGGTTCAAAAACTGGCAGACAGAACTCGATAAGATCTACGCTAAGGCTGTAGCCAAAGCGGCTTAATAATTTCAATTTTACAAGTTTACAAGGGGTATTTTGAGAATAACCCGTTCCCCAGAGGAGCGGGTTATTCTTTTTAACATCATTACACGGCTTGCTTATGCTGAAACAAAATAGCCACTCGCTCCTGGTCTCCTCGCCTGCAACAACCACGGCTTGCTTCGCCACCGGCGGGCAGCCTGCCAACACTACGTCCATGATAGTGGTGGCAGGTAGTGCAACATCCGGTTGCACTAGCCCGCCGCTCGAAATTGGTCTCAGCTTCGCCTGGTGTTGCAGTGGCTCGTCGAATGTCGCTTCGTCGGCTATTCGTTCCAGCCTCTCAACCAGCATGGTTTATCCATTTAGGGATGGCATGAAATCCGTCTGTGCGGTGTATGACGAGCCGACGGAACTCCCAGCGAAAATGATGGCTATGAAGCGGCTGGCGAAACAGGATGTTTCGACACCTTCCGCTCCGCTACGGATGGCGGGTCGGAAGGTTGCCGCATCATACCGAGTTTGAGTTCTGGAGTTCCAGGCGAGGAATCCCTCCGCACGAAGGATTTTATGCCATTCTCAACTATTGAGGCAATTTCTTTAGGTCAGGCTAAACGCTACAAATAAAAAAGAGAGCGGAATTTCTTCTGCTCTCTTCGATGCTCTATATAATGAAAAAAGTTAACGTTTTGAGTATTGCGGAGCCTTACGGGCTTTATGCAGACCGTATTTCTTTCTTTCAGTCATCCGCGGGTCGCGGGTTAAAAACCCTGCCCGGCGAAGCTGTTTCTTAAGATCTGGATTAGCCTTAAGCAGAGAACGGGCTATGCCTAGACGCAGAGCTCCGGCCTGTCCGCTTATTCCTCCGCCATGAACCCGGGCTATCACATCAAAACGCCCGTTCATATCTGTTAATTCCAGGGGCTGCATAACTACCAGCCTCAGCGTACGGTTCGGAAAATATGTTTCAAAAGTCCGGCTGTTTACCGTTATTTTACCGTCACCAGGTAGAATTCTTACTCTGGCAACCGCGGTCTTTCTTCTGCCTGTTCCCCAGTACTGAATCTTCGCCGCCAATGCTCCTGCCTCCTTAACCTCTCAATTCCCAAGTTACCGGTTTTTGTGCCTGATGTGGATGTTCCGGTCCCCGGTATACTTTTAACTTCTTATACATCAGTTCTCCCAGAGTATTGTGGGGAAGCATACCTCTAACCGCTACTTCAATTGCCTTTTCGGGGTGCTTTTGCATAAGCGTTTGGTAGCTTACCTCTTTTAACCCTCCGGGATAACCCGTATGGTACCTATATTGTTTCTGTGACAGTTTGTTGCCTGTTAAAAGAATTTTCTCCGCATTAATTACAATAACAAAATCACCGGCATCCACGTTGGGGGTGAATGTAGGTTTATGTTTGCCCCTTAAAATCGTAGCCACTTCGGCAGCCAATCTGCCTAGAGCCTTGCCGGAGGCATCTACTACATACCATGTTTTTTCCAGGTCGGGCCTGGCCATATAAGTTTTCAAAACGTTCCCTCCTAAATACGTGCCAGCCTGACTCAAGGCATATCAGGCCAATTTTAGTCACTTTTTAATATTACGAAAAAATTACACCCTTTGTCAATAGATTACCCGCATGAGATATAAACCACGGGCTGGAGCTGTGGGGCCACTTAGACCCCGGTTGCCCATTTCCAGGGCGTTTTTAAAACCCTTAAGATCCATTGCGCCGCGACCTACCTCAAGTAAAGTCCCGGCAATATTACGCACCATGTGATAAAGAAAACCATCAGCACTAACCTGAATTGAAAGCCAGGGTATGCTTTCCTTTATCGTCAGGTCGTAAATATTACGTCGGCAATCGGTTATACTACTGCCGCTAGCCATGAAACTGCGGAAGTCATGCTCCCCCTCCAGAAGCCCGGCGGCGGCTTTCATCACTTCCACATCCAAAGCCCTAGTATACTGGTGTGCATACTTGCGCCAGAAGGTGTAACCCTCTTCCTGGCGGTAAATGATATAACGGTAAACTTTGGCCCTGGCTGAAAAACACGGATGAAAATCTGTGCCTACTTCAGCGGCTGTAATAATCCGAATATCATCTGGTAAATACCTTTTCAAAGCCCTGGGCAATTTTCCGGGAGGTATGCTGGTTCCAGTGTCAAATGATACTACCTGTCCTAGTGCGTGTACCCCCGCGTCGGTTCTACCCGCCCCGGTAACCCTGACATCTTCCCCGGTAAGCTCCCTTATAGCTTCTTCTAATACCTGGTCGACTGTTCTCAGCCGGGGCTGGCGTTGGAACCCGTGAAAATCGGTGCCGTCGTATTCAACTAATAACTTAATTTTCAAATCCTTAACACCCCGGCAAAATAACAATTACTGCTTTCGCCCTTGGTATTAAGCCCCCAATTTTGGGTGTAATACAATGCACTGGTACTACCCCCAAAGAACAAGTGAGGAGGATGTCGAAATAATCCTCCATTCCTCACTGGCCAAAGCATTGGATGAACTCACTATTTATTTGACTAATTCCACTATCACCAATGGGGCTCCATCACCTTTACGGAATCCGGCTTTGATCAAACGGGTATACCCCCCCGGACGATCATCATAGCGGGTAGCCAGTTCACTAAATACCTTTGATACTACTGTTTCATCCATAAGGTATGAAAGAGCCTGTCTTCTGGCGTGTAAATCTCCCTGTTTGCCCAGGGTTATCATTTTATCAGTCAGCCGTTTAATCTCCTTACCCCTGGTTTCAGTGGTGGTTATTCTTTCACAAGCCAGGAGAGACGTAACCACGTTTCTCAACATGGCCCGGCGTTGATCACTTCTTCTTCTGAGCTTCCTGTAACCCAACTCCTGAACCTCCTCACTATTCCTCCGGTTTCTTAAATGACAAACCTAATTCTTGCAGCTTATGCTCGATTTCATCCAGCGATTTTTGTCCAAGATTTCTGATTTTGCCCATTTCCTCCCGAGTCTTTTCTATTAAGTCTCCAACGGTGTTGATATTTGCGCGTTTCAACCCATTGGATGCTCGAACGGATAGTTCCAATTCTTCTATGGACATTTCCAGAACCTTGTCCTTCTTTTCCTCTTCCTTTTCAACCAGTATTTCTACTTCGGAGAAGCTGTCATCAATCTCTGTAAACAATTTGAGATAATTGATAAGTATCTGCCCGGAAAGGCTGATTGCTTCCTCAGGTGAAATACTGCCGTTAGTCCATACCTCAAAAATCAGGCGGTCATAGTCGGTAACTCTTCCTACACGGGTATTCTCAACGTAATAGTTTACCTTTTTAATCGGGGTATAGATGGAGTCGATCGGGATTACACCGATAGCGTCATCATTCTTTTTCTTAAGGTCGGCGCTGACATAGCCCCTTCCCTTTTCGACGACCAGTTCCATGAATAACTTACCCTGGTCATTCAAGGACGCCAGGTGTAGATCCGGGTTTAATACCTCAACTTCCGCATCTTTTTCAATATCCCCTGCGGTTACGTCTTTGGGTCCTTTCTGTTCCAGCCTGATGATTTTGGGTTCGTCCCCATCGTACTTCAGAATAACCTGCTTCAGATTAAGGATTATTTCCGTAGTATCCTCGAGAACTCCAGGCATGGTAGAGAACTCGTGAAGCACTCCATCAATCTTTATAGAACTAATTGCAGAACCTGGCAATGAGGATAAAAGCACCCGGCGCAATGAGTTGCCCAGAGTAGTGCCATAACCTCTTTCCAGGGGTTCGATTACAAATTTGCCGTAGTAATTGTCGGTACCCCGCTCTATACATTCGATTTTGGGTTTTTCAATCTCAAGCATTTTTCACACTCCTTCGGCTGCATAATAAGGATATCCAGCCTACAACTAACGGGAGTATAACTCAACAATAAGGTGCTCGGCGATTGGTGCTTGTATATCCTCACGTTTGGGTAGGGCTTCTACTCTACCGGTCATATTATCTACACTGACATCCAACCATTCGGGAAACGCCTTGTATGCCGCCTGGGCCTGAATCTCTTTAAACTTGGGCATTTCTTTGCTCTTCTCTTTAACCTGGATGATATCCCCCACTTTAACCAGCATCGATGGAATAGATGCCTTTTTCCCGTTTATAGTGAAGTGGCCGTGGGTGATCAACTGCCTGCCTTCTTTGCGTGACAAAGCAAATCCCATGCGGTAAATGATGCTGTCCAGACGTCTTTCAAGCAAAACCAGAAGGTTTTCACCGGTAATACCTGGCTGACGTTCGGCCTTTTCAAAATAGTTACGGAATTGTTTCTCCATAATCCCGTACATCCGTTTGGCTTTTTGTTTCTCCCTTAATTGCAAACCATATTCAGTTGGTTTCTTTCCTCTGGCCTGTCCATGCATTCCAGGGCCATAAGGTTTACGGTCTATTGCACATTTATTGGAATAGCACCGATCACCTTTAAGGAAAAGCTTTTCGCCTTCTCTTCTGCAGTGGCGACAGACCGAACCTGTATATCTTCCCACTGGATAGATACCTCCTTATACTCTTCTTCTCTTAGGCGGTCTGCACCCATTGTGCGGAATTGGCGTCACATCTTTGATAACGCTTACTTCCAGACCAGCTGCCTGTAGAGAACGAATAGCTGCCTCTCTTCCTGCTCCGGGACCTTTCACAAAGCACTCGACTTCTTTCATACCGTGATCCATAGCGGTGCGGGCAGCAATCTCAGCTGCTTGCTGAGCGGCATATGGCGTACTTTTGCGGGATCCTTTGAACCCGACTGTACCTGCACTCGACCAGGAAATTGCATTCCCCTGACGGTCAGTTATGGTTATAACGGTATTATTAAAAGTAGACTTGATGTGGGCAATCCCGTAATCTATGTTTTTCTTTTCCCGTTTTTTAATTCTGGTACTTTGTCTACGAGCCACTCAGGTCACCCCCTATTTTTTCTTCTTTCCGCCAACGGTGCGGCGCGGCCCTTTGCGAGTACGAGCATTAGTTTTGGTGCGTTGTCCCCGTACCGGCAAACCGCGGCGATGTCTTAATCCCCTGTAACATCCGATATCCATGAGTCTCTTAATACTCATACTAACTTCACGCCGCAAGTCACCTTCGACTTTGTAGCTGCGATTTATAACTTCTCTGAGTTTGGAAACTTCTTCTTCCGTCAAATCTTTGACTCTGGTATCAGGGTTTATACCTGTTTGCTGTAAGATTTTACGGGCAGATGATCTACCAATTCCAAAAATATAGGTCAGTGCTACCTCAACTCGTTTGTCGCGGGGCAAGTCAACCCCTGAAATTCTGGCCAATCCTTTTCACCTCCAATTAGCCTTGCTTCTGTTTATGCTTAGGATTCTCACAGATAATCATTACTTTGCCCTTGCGTTTGATGATCTTGCACTTTTCACACATGGGTTTAATCGATGGCCTGACTTTCATTAACGGGACCTCCTTCTGCTCCTCAATGTATACAGCCCATCACCCTTATTGCCCAGCCGCGGATAACAATAAGCGTGTTTATTTGAAACGATAAATAATACGACCCCGGTTTAAATCATAAGGAGACAATTCAACTGTAACCCGGTCTCCCGGGAGTATTCTAATAAAGTTCATGCGCATTTTACCGGAGATGTGGGCGAGGACTCTATGCCCGTTATCCAGTTCTACCCGGAACATCGCATTCGGCAAAGGCTCAATAACCTTACCTTCGACTTCAATTACATCCTCTTTAGCCATCCAGGCATCCTCCTTCCTCATCCCCCTGGTAAGTCAGCCACAGGTTTCGAACTAATTTTCTAATTTGGTGATTCTCCAAAACTTCACCTTTCTTTACCGCTTGCACGATTTCCGGTATTTGTTTAACTGTAACCTGACAGTGTTTAATACTTTTAACTTTTGGGTTTTCTACCTTTCTTAGATCACCATCTAATAGAATAACAAATCTATTATTAATAACCTTGGTTATAACAAACGGCTTACCTTTGTCTCGACCAGCTTTAGAAATAACCAGCCTGCCTACAAGGTCATCCAATAGCCCATACACCTCCGTCACAGGCGGGTCAGGATCTCTGGCCCTCTACTGGTTATGGCAATGGTGTGCTCAAAATGAGCCGAAAAGCCTTTGTCACGAGTAACTACTGTCCAGTTATCCGGCTGCACCATTACCTCCCAACCACCCATGTTTATCATTGGTTCTATGGCAATAGTCATTCCCTCTTTTAGAGTAGGACCTCGATCGGGACGACCGTAATTCGGTACTGGAGGTTCCTCGTGCATTGCCCTGCCAATTCCATGCCCTACATAGTCCCTAACCACAGAAAATCCTTGGGATTCAGCATGTTTCTGTACTGTGTTAGATACCACCCCTAAGCGTTCGCCCGGGTAAGCCTTTTCTATTGCCAGCTGCAAGCATTCCTGGGTCACCTTAAGCAACCTTCTAACTTCAGGAGAAATCTCTCCTACTGGAACAGTTATGGCCGCATCGGAATAAAACCCTTGCCACACAACCCCAAAATCGATACCTACTATATCCCCCTCGTTTAGTCGACGGGGACCTGGAATGCCGTGAACTACCTCTTCGTTTACTGATGTACATACCGCTGCCGGGAACCCATTGTAACCTTTAAAAGCAGCTTTGGCGCCTGTCTTATGCAGTATCGATTCCATGAAACTGTCTATCTGAGCGGTTGTTACACCTGGTTTAATCATATCGGATACTCTGTTCAATATGTCCGCTACTATTTGACCAGCTTTTCTCATTATAGATAGTTCATGTTCGTATTTAATGGTTATCATTTAATCCCCAGCGCCTCTTGTACATCTTGCCAGACATCATTCTTAAATCGATTTCCGTTTATATCGACCAAAATATTTTTCTTATTGTAATAATCCAGGACCGGTGAAGTTTCATTATTATAAACTGCTACTCTTTTAACCGCGGTAGACTCCTGGTCGTCTCCTCTTTGATATAGTTCTCCGCCACATTTATCGCATATGCCTGCCTTGGCCGAAGGACTAAACTCAATGTGGTAAAGAGCACCGCACCCGCGGCAAATTCTTCTGCCTACCATGCGATTAATTAGAATATCGTCTGGAACAGTAATATTCAGTACCTTATCAATTTTTTTTGCAGAATCCGACAGTATATTATCCAGGGCTTCAGCCTGTACTACGGTTCTAGGGAACCCATCAAGCAGGAATCCCGCCGCGCAGTCCTCCAGCCCTAAACGATCTTTTACGATGCCAATGGTTACTTCATCCGGGACCAGTTTTCCAGCATTCATATATTCCTTGGCTTTAAGGCCTAACTCCGGTCCCCGGGCTACCGCATCCCGAAACATATCACCAGTAGCTATATGAGGAATTTTATAATTAGTTACAATCATACCAGCTTGAGTACCCTTTCCTGCACCAGGCGGCCCAACCAGCACGATATTCATTGCGTTCATCTCCTTATTTTACGAAACCTTCATAACTACGCAGCAATAAATGTGATTCCATCTGTTTCATCGTATCCAGCGCGACGCCGACAACTATTAGCAATGCTGTGCCTCCGAACCAAACACTCTTTAAGCCAGTTAAAGCTATTATGAAGTTCGGCAAAAGGGCAACCAGGGCCAGGAATACGCCTCCAAACAGGGTTAACCGTGAAAGTACTTTGTCAATGTATTCCGCTGTAGGTCTGCCGGGCCTAATTCCAGGTATAAAACCCCCGTACTTTTTAATGTTTTCTGCAACATCCAGGGGGTTAAAGATTATTGCCGTGTAGAAATAGGTGAAGAACACAATTAGCAATGCATAAAACAAATTATAGGCAATAGACCCGTAGCCAAAATAAGTGCTTATGAAACCACTAAAACCAGATTTAGGGAACCATTGCGCTATAGTAGCCGGAAACATCATTATAGACATGGCGAATATTATCGGGATAACCCCTGCCATATTAACCCGCAATGGTAAAAACGTACTTTGCCCGCCGTATACTTTTCTTCCAACCACCCTTTTGGCGTATTGGACCGGCAGTCTTCTCTGTCCCTCGTTCATGGCTACCAGGGCAGCTATTACCAGGAGGGCCAGAACAATAAACAATGCCACATTCCAGTACTGAACTGTGCCCGCTTTAAGGTATTCCCATATTGTAGTTATCCCCTGGGGAATACGTGCCACGATACCGGCAAATATTATAAGGGATATTCCATTACCTATACCCTTTTCAGTGATCATTTCGCCTATCCACATAAGCAGAGCGGTTCCTGCGGTTAAACATATCGCAATAACCAAATAGGATGCTATTCCAGGATTCTGAACGGCTGTTATTCCGTTAATCGGGGAGCGGCCCAGGGCAATAGCTATTCCTGCCGCCTGAATAAAAGCCAGAACAACGGTCAGGTACCTTATATACTCGGTTATCTTCTTACGGCCCTCATCACCCTCTTTAGAGAGTTTTTCGAGGCTGGGAACAACCACCTGCAACAATTGCATGATAATCGATGCATTGATATAGGGGGTTATACTCATGGCAAATATCGAGAATTTACCGAAAGCTCCTCCCGAAATCAAATCAAAAAAGCTCAGAAAAGCCTGACTGTTAATCAGTGCAGTAATAGCATCAAGATTTATAGAGGGTACCGGTATATGCGCTCCTAACCGAAAGACCGCAAACATCATAAGTGTGAATAAGACTTTTTGCCTGAGATCACCAATCTTAACTGCCTGCTGTAGTGAACCAAGCAACTAAATCACCTCAATCCGCCCACCCTTGGAGGTTATTTTCTCCTCCGCAGAGGCACTGATTTTGTGGGCTTTAACCGTTAACTTCCTGGTCAGGTCTCCATCACCAAGAATCTTGACCTCGTTCTTAAATGATTTGATTAAACCGTTGTCCATCAACAGTTCCGGGGTTACAACAGTATCATTTTCAAAGATCTCAAGGTCTTTAACATTTACAATGCTGTATTCTTTTCTGAAGTTATTAGTAAAACCACGCTTGGGCAAGCGTCTCTGCAGAGGCATTTGTCCGCCTTCGAACCCAATTCGAACTCCTCCTCCAGAGCGAGCTTTTTGTCCTTTATGTCCCCTGGTGGATGTCTTGCCATGACCTGACCCGGTCCCACGTCCAACTCTTTTTGTTTTGCTGGTTGCACCGGCCGGGGATTTCAGCTCGTGCAGTTTCATGTCAAACCTCCTAACAGTAACCTAAGCCTCTTCAATCGTAACCAGATGACTGACTTTCGCTAACATACCTTTTAATTCAGGGGACTCTTCCCTGATTACGGTCTGATTTAATTTTCTGAGACCAAGGCTCTTAATTGTAGCCCGCTGGCGCTCAGGATGACCAATTAAACTCTTTTTGAGGGTTATTTTAAACATTTTTGCCATATCAATGTCCCCCTTAACCGATCACTTCGTTGGCAGATTTGCCACGAGCCTTGGCAACCTGATCGGCTGTTTTCAGGCTTTTCAAACCCTCAATTGTCGCTCTAACCATATTGTTGGGATTGGAAGACCCCAATGATTTGGTCAGTATGTCTTTTATACCGGCCGCCTCCAGGACTGCTCTAACCGGCCCACCAGCAATAACTCCAGTACCAGGAGAAGCTGATTTGAGAAGTACTCTGCCGGAACCAAATACTCCTATAATATCATGGGTTATAGTAGTACCTCTGGTTGGAACCTCAATCATATTCTTCTTAGCGTCTTCGACACCTTTACGAATCGCTTCGGGCACTTCGCCGGCTTTTCCGAGTCCAGCCCCAACTTTTCCTTCACCGTCGCCTACAACAACCAGTGCACTGAATCTAAAACGACGACCGCCCTTAACCACTTTGGCAACTCTTCTAATGGTGACTACTTTTTCGCTAAACTCAGGTACATTTTGATCTTTCTCTATCATTGTTTCCCTCCTCGGCTATAACTTAAGACCGGCTTCTCTGGCAGCATCGGCAAGTGCCGCCACCTGTCCGTGATATTTGTAGCCGTTGCGATCAAATACGACTTGATCTATACCATTGGCTAAAGCCTTCTCTGCTATGGCCTGGCCAATAATCCGTGCAGCCTCAATCCGGCTTCCATCCCCAATCTTATCGTTAAGATCCTTTTCAAGAGTAGAAGCGGCTGCCAAGGTATTACCTTCTATATCATCTATAACCTGGGCATAAATATGATTAATGCTTCGAAAAACACACAATCTTGGTCTTTCGTTGGTTCCCATTATTTTTCGGCGTATTCTCTTGTGTTTGCCAACGCGGAGTCCGTTACGACTCGGCTTCTTAATCAACCCCTATCACTCCTTTCAGAGATTTACCCGGCATGCATCCAGTCTTAACCGGCTATTAGCCATTTACAGTCTACTTTTTGCCAGTCTTCCCGGCTTTACGCCTGACTTTTTCGCCTTCATAGCGTATCCCTTTTCCCTTATAGGGTTCGGGTTCGCGAACGGCACGAATGCTGGCAGCAATATTGCCAACTTTCTCTTTATCGATTCCCCTAACTGTAATCTTTGTGACTGCAGGAGTTTCGAATTCTATTCCTTCAGGGGGGTCAATTTCTACCGGGTGAGAATAGCCAACTGTAAGGACAAGTTTTTTACCCTGCATCGCCGCACGATAGCCGGTCCCTACCAGTTCAAGTTTTTTCTCGAAGCCCTTGGACACCCCTTCAACCATATTAGCTACCAGAGTGCGGGTTAGTCCGTGCAACGCCCTGTGTTGCTTTATATCGCTGGCCCTGGTAACCAGAATTTTCTCGCTATCTTGTTCTACTGTTATTCCCTGCGGAATGGTCCGTTCAAGAAAACCTTTATTTCCTTTTACAGATACCAAGTTACCATCCAAGGTAACTTGGACTCCCTGTGGAACTTCAATTGGCTTCTTTCCTATTCGTGACAACTATCTACACCTCCCGGTTACCAGATGTAACATACGACCTCTCCACCAAGTCCCTCCCGGCGGGCCCTCTTATCGGTCATAATACCCTTGGAGGTGGAAATAACGGCCGTTCCGAAGCCTCCCATAACCCGGGGGACTTCTTCTTTGTTCACATATACTCGTAATCCCGGCTTACTAATCCTTTTGATACCGGTTATTACTTTTTGGCGGTTGGCACCATATTTCAGGTAAATCCGAATTATACCTTGCTTGCCATCCTCAATAAACTCGAAGTCCTTAATGTAGCCCTCGTCTCGTAGAATAGCTGCAATACCCAGCTTCATTTTAGAGCCTGGGATTTCAACGGTCTCGTGAGAAACCATGTTTGCGTTCCTGAGGCGAGTAAGGAAATCTGCAATCGGGTCGGTCATACTCACCTATATCCCCTCCTTCTGTGCAACTACCAGCTAGCCTTGGTGATACCAGGCAATTCGCCCTTATGGGCCATGTTCCGGAAGCAGATCCTGCAAATGCCGAACTTCCTCATATAGGCTCTGGGCCTCCCACAGATACGGCATCTGTTGTATTCGCGTACCTCAAACTTGTTTGTGCGCTTCTGCTTTGCAATCATAGCCTTCTTTGCCATTGGCTACCCTCCTTATTGCTCCCTGAATGGCATGCCCATGAGCCTAAGCATTTCTCGGGCTTCCTCATCGGTCTTTGCCGTTGTGACTATTACTACTTCCATACCCCGAATTTTATCGATTTTATCATAATCAACTTCGGGGAAAATCAATTGTTCTTTTATTCCCATGGTATAGTTGCCGCGGCCGTCAAAAGCCTGCGGAGACACTCCGCGGAAATCCCTTACGCGTGGTAAGGCTACATTAATCAATTTATCGAGAAAGTCATACATTCTTTCTCCCCTTAAGGTTACCCGGCAGCCTATTGACATGCCTTCGCGAAGTTTGAAACCGGCAATAGATTTTCTGGCCTTGGTGATTACCGGCTTTTGTCCGGTTACGAGCTGCATATCAGCTAAAGCACCATCCAAACTCTTGGAATTTTGAATAGCTTCGCCTACACCCATGTTCAAGACCACTTTTTCTATACGGGGCACCTGCATGACGTTTCGATAATTGAACTTCTCCACCATTTTGGAGATTAATTCGGTTTGGTAAAATTCTTTCAGTCTAGCCATTAAACAGCCTCCTCCTGCCCCTTAATCCACGATCTCATTGCATTTTCTGCAGAACCTGACCTTCTCCCCGGTACTCAAAATCTTATGTCCCAGGCGAGTCGGTCTGTTACATTTATTGCATAACAACATCACATTGGATGCGTGAATCGGAGACTCAATACGGAGGATACCCCCCTGAGGCAAAGCTCTGGTAGGTCTTTGATGTTTTTTTACCCGGTTGATGCCTTCAATAACTACACGGTTTTTATCCGGCAGTACTTTAAGGATCTTGCCTTTTTTCCCGGCATCTTTTCCGGTTACAACCATGACTGTATCGCCTTTTTTTATTTGCATCTTCTGACCCATATAAGCACCTCCATTCCTAAAGAACCTCGGGGGCCAGCGAAACGATCTTCATGAAATTTCTTTCTCTCAACTCCCTGGCAACCGGTCCAAAAATACGTGTTCCCTTGGGGTTGTTGTTATCATCTATGATAACTGCCGCGTTCTCGCTGAACCTGATGTATGAACCGTCCGGTCGACGAATCTCTTTCTTAGTACGAACTACTACTGCTTTAACAACGTCACCTTTTTTGACTACGCCACCTACTCCGGCTTCTTTAACTGATACGACTATTACGTCGCCAACAGTTGCATATCTTCTCAAGCTGCCTCCGAGAACTTTTATGCACATAACCTTTTTGGCACCTGTATTGTCGCCGACTCTAAGCATGGTTTGCGGCTGAATCAAAGCGGCAACCTCCTTTCAACCAGCTATTGTAAAGTCTTGGCCCTCTCTAGTATCTCTACGACTCTCCACCTTTTATCTTTACTAAGCGGGCGAGTCTCGGCAATTCGAACCAGGTCCCCGGTCCGGCATTCGTTATTCTCATCGTGGGCTTTGTATTTCTTTGATCTTTTAACGGTTTTTTTGTAAAGCCCATGCTGTACAGTAGTTTCTATACTCACAGTTATGGTCTTTTCCATCTTGTCGCTAACAACCCGACCTATTTTAACTTTACGTTGTCCTCTTTCTTCAACTGCCAAGCACTCCGACCTCCTTTAAGCCCTCTGTTCTTGTATTTCACGGTTTCGCATAATGGTCTTAGCCCGGGCTATATTATGCTTGACTTCGCTAATTCTCATGGGATTATCCAGTTGCCCGGTAGCCAGTTGAAACCTCAGATTGAATAGCTCATCTTTATAATCACGAACTTTCTTTTGAAGTTCTTCGTCCGTAAGTTCGGCCATTTTCTTAGCTTTCACCAGCCTCACCACCCATTTCTTCTCTTTTTACAAATCTGCACTTAACCGGAAGTTTGTGCGAGGCTAAACGCATTGCTTCTTTCGCTATCTCCTCGTTTACACCGGCCAATTCGAACATAACTCTGCCTGGTTTTACAACTGCGATCCAATGCTCTGGTGAACCTTTACCCTTACCCATCCGAGTTTCAGCTGGCTTAGCAGTTATCGGGCGATCCGGGAAGATCTTAATCCACATCTTCCCACCGCGCTTAACATGTCGGTTGATAGCTATACGCGCAGCTTCAATCTGACGATTGGTTATCCATGCGGCTTCCAGAGCCTGCAACCCGAAGTCGCCGTAGGTTACTTCGTTGCCCTTGTTCGCCTGACCCTTGGTGCTGGGCCGGTGTTGTCTTCTATACTTAACACGTTTTGGTAATAGCACTATTGTTCCCCTCCCTCGACCTTAACCGGGGGCCTCTTCTTGGCTTCGGGCAGAATTTCTCCCCGGTTAATCCAAACCTTAATGCCTATTTTGCCATAGGTTGTCATTGCTTCAGCAAATCCGTAATCGATATCTGCTCTGAGGGTATGGAGAGGTACTCTACCCTCGGCATGCCATTCGGAACGGGCTATTTCTGCTCCGCCCAATCGTCCCGACAAGTTAATCTTCATGCCCTTGGCACCGGAACGCATGGTACGTCCAACTGACTGTTTCATTGCCCGTCTAAAAGCGATTCTTTTTTCCAGTGACAATGCCACATTTTCGGCCACAATTTGAGCATCCAGTTCTGGTTTTTTAATTTCCAGGATGTTTACATTCACATTTTTTCCGGTCATGGCCGCAAGTTGTGTCTTAAGTTTTTCAACTTCTGTTCCCTGGCGCCCAATTACGATTCCTGGTTTAGCCACATTAATCGAGACCTTTACCCGATTTCCCGTCCGTTCGATTTCAACGGTGGAGATTCCCGCAGCGTAAAATTTATCTTTGATAAAATGACGTATACGGTAGTCCTCGTGAAGAAGATCGGTATAGTCCCGATCGGCATACCATCTGGAATCCCAGCCACGCGTAACGCCGATTCTAAAACCCTTGGGGTGAACCTTCTGACCCACTAATCATCCTTCCTTTCTTTCACGACTACCGTTATATGACTGGTTCTGTGTTTCATCATATCTGCCCTTCCATAAGCACGGGGTTTCAATCTCTTGAGAGAAGGCCCCTGATCAACAAATACCTCTGATACATAAAGGGCATCTGAATTCATATCAAAATTATGCTCCGCATTGGCTATAGCTGAATCCAAAACCTTGGCTACCAGGGGAGCTGCCTTCTTGTTCGTATACTTAAGAATAGCTCTGGCTTCAGCAACACCTTTTCCCCGAACCAGATCTATCACCTGGCGGGCTTTAAAGGGTGATACCCTAATATAACGTGCTATAGCTCGCGCTTCCAAACTATACCCTCCCCTCGCTACCTCGCTCTGCTGCTTTTCTCGGACTTGCCTGCATGCCCCCGGTAGGTACGGGTAGGAGCAAACTCGCCCAACTTATGTCCGACCATATCCTCGGTAACATATACCGGGATGTGCTTGCGACCGTCATGCACTGCCATTGTATGTCCAAGCATATCGGGCATTATGGTAGAACGGCGCGACCAGGTTTTAATAACCCTTTTCTGGCCAGATTCGTTCATAACCTCAATTTTTTTCAACAGTTTTTCTTCACAATAGGGACCCTTTTTTAAAGATCTACCCATCTGGAAAAAGACCTCCCTTTCAGATCTACTTACGCTTTTTAACAATCATTTTATCTGAAGGCTTCTTCTTCCTGGTCTTACCGCCAATGGCTATCTTACCCCAGGGAGAAACCGGGTATTTTCTACCTACCGGTGCACGACCTTCTCCACCGCCATGCGGGTGGTCAACCGGGTTCATTACTGAACCTCTAACTGTGGGTCTAATGCCCATCCATCTGGACCGCCCTGCTTTACCGATGGTTATATTCTCATGATCCAGGTTACCGACTTCGCCAATAGTTGCCCGGCAGTTCAAATGAACCAACCTAACTTCGGTCGATGGCAGCCTTACATGAGCGTAATCGCCTTCTTTGGCCATTAACTGTGCTGATGCTCCTGCTGATCTTACTATCTGCCCTCCGCGTCCGGGTCTGAGTTCAATATTATGAATAACAGTACCTAAAGGTATCAAGCGGAGCGGCAAGCAATTGCCAACTTTAATATCAGCTTCGGGTCCAGACATCACCTTATGACCAACTTTTAGTCCATTGGGGGCCAATATATAACGTTTTTCCCCATCTATATAGTGTAATAAGGCTATGTTGGCTGAACGATTGGGATCATATTCTATAGCCGCAACCTTGGCGACAACCCCATCCTTTAACCGTTTAAAATCAATCAAACGATAGCGGCGTTTATGCCCTGCCCCACGATGTCGAACAGTCACACGCCCGTTGGCATTTCTTCCTGCTTTGGAAGTGAGCGGTTGAAGCAAGCTTTTTTCTGGCGTTGTTTTTGATATTTCCTCAAAGCTGAGGACAGTCATCTGTCTTCTGCCCGGTGAAGTGGGCTTGAATTTCTTAACGCCCATTGGCCAAATTCCTCCTTAGGTGTATTGGAAACTACATACCCTCGAATAAAGGTATTTTATGCCCGGACTTTAACGCAACTATCGCTTTCTTGCGGTCCGGTTTCCGGCCTTCGAACCGTCCCATGCGCCGTTTTTTGCCTCTGATATTCATGGTACTGACTTTCTCAACCTTAACATTGAATATCTCTTCAATAGCTTTTCTAATTTCAACCTTATTGGCCTTCTTATCCACCAAAAAAGTATATTTATTATCGGCCAAGAGGTTCATGGTTTTTTCTGTAATTACCGGTTTTATAATTATGTCCCTGGCTTCTTTGGTCATTAGCTTAGAACCCCCTCCACCCTGGCTACAGCATCTTTGGTGATAACCAGTGTCTTATGCGCCAGTACATCGTAAACACTCATAAAATCAGCTCTTACCGGTTTAATTCCCGGAATGTTCCTGGCTGATTTAACTACGTTAGCATCACCGTCAGCGGTAACAACCAGAGCTTTATCTTTTACCTGCAATGCCCCGAGTATTTCAACCATTTTCTTGGTCTTGGGCTCATCAAATACCAACTGATCTACAACTATAATGCTTTCATTTTGAGCCTTATCAGATAAAACGGATTTAAGAGCCAATCTTCTTACTTTGCGAGGCAGCTTAACAGAAAAATCCCTGGGCTGAGGTCCGAAAATTATTCCACCCCCACGCCAAACCGGGGACCGTCTGCTGCCAGCACGAGCCCTGCCTGTTCCCTTTTGTCTCCAGGGTTTGCGGCCGCCTCCACGGACTTGACCGCGAGTTTTAGTTGATGCCGTTCCTGCCCTATAATTGGCAA
The DNA here is from genome assembly GCA_050259035.1 of Chitinophagales bacterium. Classification (GTDB taxonomy): domain Bacteria; phylum Bacillota; class Syntrophomonadia; order Syntrophomonadales; family DTU052; genus JBLMZW01. The sequence goes on from JBLMZW010000048.1 coordinate 27,068, forward strand.
GTTGAGCTTTGACTACCATGGAAACTACCGCCTGGTTGGGAGTGATACCAAATATTTCATCACTCAACTCTATTTCTCCAACCTGGACCCCGTCCATGTTGTAAACTGCAACCTTTGGCATAAGTAGGCCTCCTTCACCCTAAGCTTTAACAGCATTCCTGATCGTTATCAATCCTTTGTTAGGTCCAGGAATTGACCCTCTGATCAGGACGATATTTTTTTCCGGCAATACCTTTACTATTTGCAGGTTCTGCATGGTTACTCTTTCGCCACCTAACCTACCAGGAAGCCTTCTCCCTTTGAAAACACGAGCCGGCCCTTTAGCACCAAGCGAACCAGGTCGCCGATGGTATTTAGATCCATGCCCCATGGGTCCCCTTTGAAACCCATGTCTCTTTATGCCCCCGGCAAAACCCTTACCTTTCGATGTGCCGCTAACATCAATCAGGTCGCCTTCCTGAAAAAGATCAACCTTGAGCTCTTGCCCGATTTCATAGATACCTGAATCTTCAACCCGGAATTCCTTGATCCACCGGGTGGGTTTAACATTGGCCCTTACAAACTGTCCCTTATCGGGGCGATTAACCTTTTTTTCCTTGATGTTCGAAAATCCAACTTGAATGGCGTTATAACCATCAGTTGTGGTATCTTTCTTCTTTAAAACAACACAGGGGCCGGCTTCTACCGCAGTTACGGGTACGGCTTGCCCATTCTCATCAAAAACCTGCGTCATGCCTATTTTTAGGCCTAAAATTCCTTTAGTAATTTCTTTTGACACCTATACTACCTCCTGTTGCGAGCACGGTTTTCACGCAGTATACCTGTCGTGTGGTCAGTTAGAATTAACTAATCCTCATTCCAGGTCTCCCATTGGATCCCTGGTTAAAGCTTAATCTCGATATCTACTCCGGACGGTAAGTCCAGATGCATAAGCGCATCGATAGTCTTGGGATTGGGATCCAGTATATCGATTAGTCTCTTATGAGTTCTCATTTCAAACTGTTCCCGAGAATCTTTGTTTACATGGGGCGATCTCAAGATTGTATATACGCTTCGTTCTGTCGGCAGCGGCACCGGTCCGGAGACCTTGGACCCATTCTTTTTAACCGCTTCTACGATCTTCTGTGCAGATTGATCGAGTAGCTTATGGTCAAAAGCCTTTAAACGAATCCTGACTTTTTGCTGGCCTTTCACCTGGTAACTCCCTCCTAAATACTCTTTTCGATTTACACGGTTCCGGGCGTATCAACGTGATGGAACAGAGCAATCCCTTGGAGCAGGTTATGCTCCGGGACTGCAGTGTTCCTAAATTAGTCAGACAATCTATTCCTGGTTGATCCCGGTAACTACACCGGCACCTACGGTTCTTCCACCTTCACGAATTGCGAACCGGAGTCCTTCTTCTACCGCTATCGGGGTTATCAACT
>JBLMZW010000049.1:0-7094 GCA_050259035.1 Chitinophagales bacterium
AAGAAAAGAAACGGGGCTTAGCCGGCTGGAAGGCGTAGCTACGGCCAATGTTAATTTTGCCATTGAAAAAGCGGTTGTTGAGTACGATGATAGTCTGGCGCAGCCCCAGCAGTTTAACGAAGTAGTGAAGCGACTGGGTTACGATGTTATTGAAGAACCGCAAGAAGATGTTGCTCAGGTTAACCTGCAGATAACGGGTATGTCCTGCGCAGCCTGTTCCGCCCGCATTGAGAAAAGGCTAAACTTGCTGGACGGGGTCAAATCAGCCCGGGTCAATCTGGCCACAGAAAGAGCTGTTGTCGGTTACGAGCCAAACCAGATAAAAGAGGTAGAGCTAATAGAAGCTATACAGAAACTGGGCTATGATGCGACCAGGTTAGAGAAGGTGAGCCGGGAAGGGCATTATGATGAGAAAGAGCAGGAGACAAGGAGTCTTCGTTTATTACTGCTCTGTTCCGCGATTCTTAGTACCCCCCTCTTAACGGCGATGTTTCTGGATGTATTTAAGATTCACATTTCCACGCTGGCAGTTCTTCATAACCCGTACTTCCAATTAATACTAGCTACTCCCATTCAGTTCATAGTTGGGGCCCGGTTTTATAAGAATGCTTTCAATACTGTAAGGTCCGGCGGTGCCAATATGGATGTGCTGATTGTGATGGGTACTTCGGTTGCCTACTTTTACAGCCTATACCGGGTATTGTTTAATACAGTTCCCGCAGGGGCTACTATGACCGCTCTGCATTTTGAAGCCTCGGCAATTATTATCACCTTGATTTTGCTGGGTAAATACCTGGAGGCGGTAGCTAAGGGGAAAACCTCGGAGGCCATCAAAAAACTGTCGCAACTCCAGCCCAGGACCGCCCGGGTGGAGAGACAGGGACAAGAAAAGGATATTCCGCTGGAAGAGGTCCAACCGGGGGATATAGTTGTGGTCAAACCAGGAGAAAAGATACCGGTAGATGGCAAGATCATAGAAGGGGTTTCTTCAATAGATGAATCCATGTTAACCGGGGAAAGTCTGCCGGTGGATAAGAAGTCAGGGGATTTGGTTTTTGGCGCCACTATTAATAAATTCGGAACCTTCAAATTCGAGGCTACCAAAGTGGGTAAGGATACAGCTCTGGCTCGGATAATTAAGATGGTTGAGGATGCGCAGGGTTCAAAGGCCCCGATCCAAAAGATCGCTGACCGGGTAGCGGGAATCTTTGTCCCAGTGGTGCTGATTATTGCCGTTATTACTTTTGTGGCCTGGTATCTGGCGGGTGCCGGGGTTAATCATGCCTTAATCAATACGGTGGCGGTTTTGGTTATTGCCTGTCCCTGCGCTATGGGACTGGCTACTCCTACCGCCATTATGGTTGGTACCGGAGAAGGAGCTGAAAATGGTATTTTGATCAAGGGTGGTGAACACCTTGAACTGGCCTGCAGGGTGGATACGGTGGTTCTGGATAAGACGGGTACTATAACCAAAGGGCAGCCGGAGGTCACTGATATCATAAGCCTGGGGCAGATGGATAGGACTGCCATCCTAGGGTTGGCAGCCCGGGCCGAGAAAGGATCCGAGCACCCGCTGGGAACTGCTATTTACGAAAAAGGGAAAGAGGCGCATGGTCTTCTTCAAAACCCCACGGAATTTGAAGCCATTCCAGGCAAAGGGATAAGGGCAATTGTAGACGGAAAACAGATATATATGGGAACCAGGAAACTGGTGATCGACTCAGGAATTGAAATTGACTCCATTGAACCTAAACTGGATGATCTGGAGGATCAAGGCAAGACTGCGATGATCATGGCGGTGGATGGTACTTTAGAAGCCATAATAGCAGTAGCGGATACCATTAAGGAGAGTTCGGTCCAGGCCATTACGGAACTGCAGAATATGGGGATAGATGTATATATGATTACCGGTGACAACCAGCGGACGGCCAATGCCATCGCCCGCCAAACCGGAATAAAGAATGTGCTGGCGGAAGTCTTGCCGGAAAACAAGGCCGAGGAGGTCATGCGACTCCAGGCCCTGGGTAAAAAGGTGGCTATGGTGGGGGACGGGATCAACGATGCCCCGGCCTTGGCCGCGGCAGACATTGGAATGGCCATGGGGACCGGCACCGATGTGGCTATGGAAGCAGCAGATATCACATTAATGCGGGGCGACTTGAATACCATTCCGGTTTCCATCCGTTTATCCCGCCTCACCATGAAAAAGATTAAGCAAAACCTTTTCTGGGCTTTTATCTACAACATGATTGGAATTCCATTCGCTGCCCTGGGTATGCTGAATCCGATTATAGCCGGAGGAGCCATGGCTTTTAGTTCAGTATCGGTGGTTACCAACTCATTAAGCTTAAGACGGTTTAAACCGAACGCGGGTTAGGTCAACGGAAGTAAACAATAGATAAACTAAAGAAAGGAGGGAAAGCTATGGCGGGAGAAAGAACCGAAGTACTGGGCGTTGAGGGCATGTCTTGCATGCATTGCGTTAAAACGGTGAAAAACTCACTGGCATCCCTGGACGGGGTAAGCAATGTAGATGTGGATCTGGAAAGTAAGAAAGTTACTGTGGCATTTGACCCGGAGAAGACCACAATCACTGAGATTAAGGATAGGATTGAGGATGCCGGTTACGAAGTGAAATAGATTACCAGAATAACGTCATGGGGACAGGAGTTCTTGGGAGGAAGCAATGAAAGCGGATAAAACGAAAATAACACGCCTCTTAAAGACGGCAAAAGGACAGGTCGACGGACTCCTTAAAATGGTGGACGAAGACCGCTATTGTATTGATATATGCAATCAAGTCATGGCAACCCAGGCGATTCTACAGGCTGTGAATAAAGAAATTCTTCATGCTCACCTGAATCATTGTGTAAAGGAAGCTTTTCAAAATGGTGAGTCTGATGATAAAATGGAAGAAATCATCGCGTTAATTGACCGCATGGCAAAATAGGCCGGTATCAACGCGAAAGTAATAAAACCGGATAATATCGTATAATACAAAGCTCAATGATTGGCTGATGGCCAGTGATTGAGCTTTTTCGGTATATACAAACAATTTTTATTCCTTAATATCTAAGCCATTAAGTTTTAAACAACAATATTTAAAAGCTAGAATATAGAACATTAAACAATTGACAAAATATTCAGAAAATTATCTAATAGTTGATAGGTTTGTCCCTGCATTAGTTAGATTCAAAGTATTAGCGGGAACAGGAAATACAGCTAAGGAGAATTGCATACCTATGAAAATTCAGGTCTTGGGAACAGGTTATGCTTTGCCTCAGCGGGTGTTGACCAACCAGGAACTGGAGAAAATCGTACAGACCAGCGACCAATGGATCGTGGAAAGAACCGGGATCAGGGAGAGAAGAATCTCTGAACCAGAAACCGGAGTTTCCAACCTGGTTTTAGAAGCAGCCCGTGCTGCTCTAGATAAAGCCTGCATTCATCCCCGGCAACTTGATTTAATTATTGTTGCCACTGTTACCCCGGATATGGTTTTTCCTTCGACGGCCTGTTTAGTTCAGGGTGAACTCGGTGCCACTGGAGCGGCAGCCTTTGACATGGAAGCGGGCTGTACCGGTTTTGTTTATGCTCTCACGGCAGCCGAGAAATTCCTACTGGCTCCAGGCTATCGTTATGCCCTGGTAGTAGGTGCCGATCTTTTATCCCGTATAACCGATTATACTGATCGTTCCACCTGTGTTCTGTTTGGTGACGGCGCCGGTGCTTTTGTTCTGGGCAGAAATAAGGGGCGCTGTGGAATCATCGGTACCAAACTTGGCGCTGACGGAACCGGTGCGGGTCTGCTATATATGCCCGCCGGGGGATCACTCCGCCCCCCCAGCGAACAGACGGTTGCCCAAAAGATGCACTATATAAAAATGAATGGCAACGAGGTTTTCAAATTTGCCGTTAAGACTATAGTGGAAGTCTGTAACTGTCTTTTGGAGTCTGCCCATTTAACCTGGGATGATGTAGATCTCTTTGTGCCGCATCAGGCGAATATTCGGATTATAAAAACGGCAGCTAAAAGACTAAACCTCCCTGCATCCAAGGTTTTCATTAACATAGATCGAGTAGGTAATATATCTGCGGCTTCAATTCCCATAGCCCTGGCTCAAGCAGAAGAACAAGGCCGTCTCCAACCAGGTCAACTTGTGTTGGCTGTAGGTTTCGGGGCCGGGTTGACTTATGGCGGGGCTTTGATCAGATGGGGGAGGGAAGAAATATAAATATTCACACCAACCTCTGTGACTTATTAGGAATAGAATATCCACTGCTGCAGGGCGGCATGGCCTGGATTGCCGGCGGCAGGCTGGCGGCAGCGGTTTCTGAAGCCGGGGGACTGGGAATAATCGGCGCCGGTGGAGCTGACCCGGATAGTTTAAAAACAGAAATTAGAATAGTCAAGAAACTGACCAGCAAGCCTTTTGGGGTAAACCTGATCATGGTTTCACCATATATTGATGCTTTAGTTGACCTAGTAATTGAGGAAAAAGTTTCGATGGTTACCTTCGGGGCTGGAAATCCGGGTAAATACATCGGACGCCTCAAGGAAGCGGGTATTAAGGTAATCCCGGTGGTGTCGTCTGTGGTGTTAGGCAAGCGTCTGGCCCGGCTAGGAGCCAACGCCCTGATCGCCGAGGGGACAGAATCGGGAGGTCACATAGGGGAAATGACTACTATGTGTCTGGTTCCCATGTTAGTGGATGCGGTTAATATACCTGTTATAGCTGCAGGCGGGATCGCCGACGGGCGTGGCATGGCAGCAGCCTTTGCCCTGGGAGCATCTGGAGTGCAGATGGGGACCAGGTTTATCTGTGCCGAAGAATGTGGCGTTCACCCGAGTTACCAGGAGAAAGTTATTAAGGCTGCCGACCGGGATACCCTGGTTTGCGGGTCCAGTACTGGACATCCGGTCCGGGCTATTCATAACCGTTTTACCCGGTATTTTATAAGCTGTGAAAAATCAGGGTGGCCAACTGAGGAACTTGAGAAGCTGGGGGCTGGGCGCTATCCGACCGCAGCTGTTAAGGGCGATATGGAAGAAGGAACAATTTTGGCTGGACAGATATGCGGTCTGGTTAAAAAGGTCCAACCAGCAGGTGAGATTGTGAAGGAGGTAATTGAAGAAGCCCAGGGGATACTTCAGCGTTTGGGGGGAAACTAAATGGAAATAGGGTTTGTCTTTCCCGGACAGGGAGCACAGCGAGTGGGGATGGGAAAAGAAATATGCCAGCAATATAAAGAAGCGGCCGAGGTATTTGCCCGGGCCGACGAGGCTCTGGGTTACCAAATGAGCACTATATGTTTTGAGGGTCCGCAGGAGAAACTAGATAAGACCTGTATTACCCAACCGGCCTTGCTGACAACCAGTATTGCTTTGGTAAAGGTGCTGGAAGCCCATGGTCTGGAGCCAGACCTAACGGCGGGGTTAAGCCTGGGGGAGTATACCGCCCTGGTGGCGGCCAGTGCGCTGGATTTTGAGGATGCTGTGCGCCTGGTTGAATACCGGGGAAGTCTTATGCAGACAGCGGTTCCTCCTGGCGAAGGTGCTATGGCTGCGATTATCGGATTAAACGATCTTGTTATAGCCGGAGTTTGCGCTGGGTATGAAGGAATTGTCGATGTGGCTAACTATAATTGCCCGGGGCAAGTGGTGATATCTGGAGAAACGGAAGCAGTGACTTCAGTTTCAGCTATCCTTCGTCAGGAAGGGGGAAAGGTCATACCACTGAAAGTGAGTGTTCCTTCTCATTGCCGCCTGATGGAGAAAGCCGCCGGAAAACTGGAGGAGCGTTTAAACCAGGTGAATTGGCGCCAGCCTACGGTCGGGGTAGTAAGCAACGTTAACGCACGCGAGAATTCATCTTCTGATTATAAAGAACTTCTGGTTCATCAATTGTATTCTCCGGTCAAATGGGAGCAGAGTGTCAGGTACATGATGGATAGAGTCGATTGTTTGCTGGAGGTGGGCCCGGGTGGTGTATTATCCGGGTTTATCAAGAAAATAGATCGCACCCGGTGGTTGGGACAGGTGGAAGACTGTCGATCCCTGGACGGGGTGTTAAAAAAGATGGAGGAGTTATGAACAACGGAACGGCAATAGTCACTGGCAGTTCGAGAGGAATTGGCAAAGCAATCGCTTTGAAACTAGCGGCGAACGGGTTCAATGTGGTCGTAAATTATCGGCAAAACCAGCAGCAGGCCGAAGAGGTTCTGGCTGAAATAGAAGCCATGGGGGCTAAAGGAATTATTGTAGGCGCGGATGTTTCAAATCCCGAGGATGCCAAACTATTGGTAGATAAAGCGGTTTCCTCGTTTGGCGGAGTGCAGGTCCTGGTTAACAATGCCGGAATCAGCAAGGACCAGCTTCTGGTCAGAATAAGTGACGATGACTGGGATCACATGTTAAAGACCAACTTATATTCCGCTTTTTATTGCACCAGGGCGGTCTTAAAAAGTATGATGAAAAACCGCTATGGGCGGATTATTAATATCTCATCAGTAGTCGGTTTATCAGGTAATCCCGGTCAGGCACATTACGCGGCTGCCAAGGCGGGATTAATCGGCTTCACCGGGTCGGTGGCCCGCGAATATGGAGCCCGCGGTATCACCGCTAACGTAGTGGCACCCGGATATATAGAAACCGATATGACAGCCGGATTGGCCAATACTAATGGAGGCCTAGTAGAGCGGGTGGCTGTGGGCCGTGCTGGTATTCCAGAGGATGTGGCTGCTATGGTTGCTTTCCTTGCTTCATTTGAAGCCGGGTATATCAGTGGCCAGGTAATGAGGGTTGATGGGTATATGGCCCTGTAATAAATAGATTTGAAGATTAAGGAGGCATAAAGGAATGTCCGTATTTGAAGTTCTAAAAGAGATTATTGTTGAGGTTAAGGACGTTACCCCCGAGGAAATCGAATTGGAATCCAGGTTTAACGAAGATCTTAATGCTGACAGCCTGGATGTAGTCGAAATGTTGATGCTTCTGGAAGAAAGGTACGATATTGAGATACCGGAAGAAGAAGCTGAAAACATGAAGACTGTTAAAGATGTAGTTAATTACATCGAGAACCGTTTGGAGTCCA
>JBLMZW010000050.1:0-22848 GCA_050259035.1 Chitinophagales bacterium
TCCTATTTTTTAGGCTCAGGTTTATTCATTCTGCTGAGTCGCTGCGGCTAACCGGCTGCCGGTTAGCATCCGAGCCATAAGGATGTTAATCAACGAACCTGCATCGCCTCCGGCTACAATATCCGGTGTTATTTTCACATTTCCAGATGAGATTAGCTTCATAAGCTCTATCATTGCCACACTTTCCGGGCCAATGGCTTCGCGGGTTAGTCGGTAGGCTTCCGCGGTGGCCTTTCCAATAGCCAGAATTTTCTCTGATTCGCCCTGTCCTTCCAGCTTAACCCGGCTGGAGTTCCCCTCGGCAATAGTTACGGTTTTGATTTTTTCTTGTTCGGCAACCTTGACTCCAATTTCCGCAGTTACTACATCACCTTGTTTGTTGGCCTGGGCTCTTGTCCTTTCAACATCAATTCTTTTAACCTCTGCTTCTCTTTGCTGGGCGTACATATCCTGCTGCTGAGCTGCAATAACCTTATTGGTCTGGGTTTCCATTAGCGCTTCGGGAATCTGAATCTGACAAATAAGTACACTCAATACTTCAACATGATACTTTTCCAGTTCATTTCTAACCCGTTCCAAAGCCTTCTCCTGCTGTTCATGCCGGTCCTGTAAAAACTTCATAGCTTCGGTAGAAGATGCCTGATTACGGAAACTGCTATCAATTAATGGGTGAATAACATTCTTAATAAGGTTTTCAATGCTGCCAATTCTGGCGACCATATAAGGCGCCTGCTCAGGCTGGACCCTTATTACCACCTTGACACCTACTTTAATGATAAAACCATCCTTTGAGGTAACATTAAGCGGGTTAAAACTATCTGCTGCAGATTCATCGTCCCAGTCAATTGTGATGTTGGTGGTTTTAACGATGATTGGGATATGAGCCCTTTTATTTATATAGTAGGTTCCAGGACCAACCACATCCAATTGAATCCCCCGATACCCCTTTTCAACTACATAAGACTCGATTTTTTCACCGGTCAAGTCAGGAACACCGACCGAGGCGCTTTGCTGAGGCCTTTTGCCTACGTTGGATATGACCACGGCTACCTCTCCCTGATTTATCACCGCCGCCGTGTCAGGATCAACTGCAAACATATAAGGGTTTATATAGTATGTTCCCGGGGAAAGAACATCTAGCTGAGGTCCTCTCTGTCCCCGACTGCTTAGAAACGCTGCCGCATTCTGGTAGTTATCATGTCCCTGAACAGAATCAGCTATTAATTCATTGGCAGGCAAGGGGTCCCCATCATTGGCTGTTACCAATCCAACACTGCCTGAATTAATAACAATGGCTGGGAACTCTGCTACCTGAAACATGCGGGTATTAATTCGATATTTACCCGGCAATAGGATATCAAGCTGCGGCCCTTTCTGGCCACCATTTAACAAGAAAGCAGTTCCATTCTGGAAATTATTATGCCCGGTGGTGGCTTTGGCCAAAAGGCGGCCGGAATCGATAGGGGCACCGTCAGTTGCAGTGACCACACCAATTTTCCCCTGTGGTATGTTGGTTATTGACTCCATACTGACACTAAAGAACTTAGTGTTAATACGGTAGGTTCCAGGGGGAATATAATCGGTCTGCGGTCCCTTTTGTCCACCGTTCTTTATGAAGAGCTCGGCGTTCTGATAGAAATTGTGTCCTTCAACCGAACGGCCAAATATACTACCAGCGGGAATAGCTTCGCCATCAGCAGCTTCTACGATTCCTATAGAGTCTTCCGGAATATTAATGGAACTAACCAATGTTATCTTGAATAACCGAGTGTTTATCCTATAGGTACCCGGGGGTATGTAATCGGTTTGAGGACCTTTTTGGCCGCCATTCCTGAGGAAGGCTTCAGCATCTTGATAGAAGTTGTGCCCATCCACCGATCTACCGAAGATGTGGCCAGCAGTCAACGGGAGTCCATCAATGGCTTCTACCAGGCCCACGCTGTCCTCTTGGATGACAATAAAACTCTGTTTTGTAACGGAATATAAAAATGGAAAGAAAATATGTATTCCAGGTCCTAAGGTTCGGGCCTGAATTCCTACTTCTCCTCTTTGGGCAATAACCCGGTCAGGCGGTAGCTGCCGGCCGATATACTTGCGTTCCGCAATTCCAATCTGAGTTCCACTAATAACAACGATAAGGTTAGAAACCCAGACAAAAAGTATAACTAACAGAATACCAATTAGCACCAGGGCCGCTGTTACAAACGGCGACATAACTAAGCCCCCCATTCTTCTATAATGATTACTTCCCCTGTACTCCTTTCTTTGAATATTAGTGTTATTACTGACTAATTATACCACCTTCAGATATACAAATAATTAACCCCAACATGAAGCAGATCATCGGTATTGGTGGATTGGAAAAGGGAACTACAGAAACAGCGGAAGGCAATTCTAGTAAACTTACCAATTAAGTAGTAAGTGGTCTTTAAAGGATTAAAGCAGTCCTTACTAAGGATAAGCGACTAGTATTTTTCAGTCAGGTAATCCTGTAGCATTTGAATCCCCTCTGGGAGGTTTTTGCGTCCAAACCCGATACGGAAATGACGATTGCCATAATCATAGCAAGTGCCTGGCAGGAGTAAAACCCCTTTGTCAGCGACCAGAGCTGAACAGAAAGCCTCAACGTTCTCTTCCCATTTGATTCGAGGAAAACTTATCGGTCCGGCCTTTGGTTGTTTCCAGGAAAACAGGTGCTCATAGTGAAAGAAGAAATCGTTAAGAACTTGTAGATTATCTTTGATGATGGTCAGATTGCGATTAACCAGCTGGTCATGATGCTTCAAGGCCAGATTAGCCAGAAATTCACTGGGTGCACTATTACAGATGGAAGTATAATCCTTGAAGGCCGCCATCCGTTTAAAGACTTCCCGGTTGCTGGTGGCTATCCATCCAATGCGCAATCCAGCCAGGCCATAGCTTTTGGACATGACCCCCAGGGAAACCGCATTCTCATATAAATCACAAGTCGCTTCTAACCGGTCTTCCATCTCATATTCAAGATAACGGTAGACTTCATCCGAGAAAACTATAATACCATGTTCACGAGCTATTTCGACTATTGCAGCCTGCTCCGCTTTCGACATCTGGTAGCCTGTAGGGTTATGCGGGGAGTTTATAACGATGGCCCGGGTATTTCCTTTAATACTCTGTCGCAGAAAATCGAGATTAGGTTTCCATCCTTCGTCTTCTCGCAGTTCCCACCTGGTGACGTCGCATCCAATGGCCCGGGCTATCTCAAATAATGACTGGTAGGCTGGGAATTGCACGATTATATGATCACCAGGCTTCAGGACTGAATTCATAAAGAGAAATATGGCTTCTTCAGCCCCCGAGGTCACCAGGATATTACCCTCATCCATCCTTGTATAAAGCCCCGCAATGCTCCTGCGGAGCTGCAGCCCGCCAGGGGCTTCAGTATACCCCAGGCTTATACGGCCAAAAGCTTCCCATGCTTGAGCGCCTTCCAGGTCAAGTAAATCCGCGATAGTAATCGATTCACAGTCGGAACAGCAAAGTAAATAAGGAGCATTAAACTCATAGGCGGAAAAATACCTTTCCAGTTTAAAATCCGGCAATTGCATGTAATTCACCTCAAGTCTAAGTTTTTCTAAACAACAAAGCATTAAGGAGTAAAGCTACTTTTCCGCCTCAGCCTCAAGCCGCACCATTCCCAGATGATTAAAGCCATTTTCATCTGGAGGATAGAGGTCAAGATACGATTTTATAGTTTCATCGATGAATTCCTCTTGCATTACCTGCGGTATTCTCTGAATGTATGGAAGCCATGTCGTTCTGAACCAGCCTGCCAACCCTTCCCTGGTAGAATGAACCATATCCTTTTGGACTAATTCCACCCGTGAAACCTTAAAACCGGCTTGTTCCAACCACAACCTGTACTCATCTATACCGTAAAAGCCCCAAGGGAAAGCCAGATCAACTAGATAGTCTCTCCATTTATCATTCAGTACCATATTCTCAACTGTGTTTACCATAGCTTGAGCATTACCCCGGCCGCCCATCTGCAACAGCAACCTGCCGCCCGGGTTAAGTGCCCTGTAAAACGCTCTTAATAGCCGGGGATGATCCGGAACCCAGTGCAGCGCAGCATTGGAAAATATGGTGTCAAATTCCCAGTCACAATCCAACTGCCCCGCATCTTTAACCAGGAATTCAACGTTGTTGATGTTTCCAGATCTGGCGTCGTTGGTTGCGAACTTAATCATTTCTGGAGAGATGTCTATTCCAACAACGGAACCATGAGCAAACACCGGGCTATCTCAAGGGTTATCTTGCCATCTCCACATCCTACGTCCAAAACCCTTTCAACGCCTTTAAGTCCTAATTTGGGTATGAGTTCATGAGCCCACGTTTGCTGAGCAGTTGAGTTATTGTGATAGTCTCTGGGATTCCATTGGTACACTTGGTTGCCCTCCCACCTGACCATTTGCCCCTATATTTATTATTTTGGATTCATGCAACATGGTGGTAATGATCAGATTAACTACCATTAACCCGATTATAGCAATTAAAGGGAGGGTCATGGAACCGGTAATCGGGTTTTTAAACATATCCATCCCGTAGATAAACAGGATTCCGGTAACCTGCCCGGCCAGCATTAACATCCCATTGGAAGCCGCTTCCGGCGCAGGGTAAGTGATTTCCGCTCCGTACTGAAAACCCAGTGGACCTACCCCTAGCATGAAGAAGCCGAAAACCCCGGCCGCGATAAGAAGCATCAGGTAATTAGCTGCGAAAGTAATGCCAATAAGCCCCGGTATACACGCCGCTATGGAGAAAATGATAATCGGCCGTCTTTTCCCTTTGCGATCGGATATCATGGGAATAACTATTGCTCCCAGAATGCCGCATATTACAATTACTCCTCCAGTAATCCCGGCCTGGGTCATTGAGAATCCTCTGGGTTTTAAGATATCTTCTATCCAGGTTTCCATACCGTTAAAAACACCCAGCCCAATAAGGAAAATCCCTAGTAGGAGTAAAAAGTCCCTGCTTTTCATTATCTGCTTCAAGCCATCCAGAGCCAGGGATCTCTCCTCGCTTTGATATGCGGGAGGAGTCAAAGGACGCTCCTTTCCGAATATTAGGAAAAGCAAACCACAAGCCAAGGCCGCTATCCCATAAATTAAAAGCATCTTCTCTATTCCAAAATGCATTGTTATATAAGGGGTCTCGATCATGGCAAAGATTACACCAAGGTATCCGGCCAGGATACCTACTCCCGATGCAGTCGCCCGGTCCTCAACCGGGAACCACCGGCATGCCAATGTAGTAACTGCATTAGATATAAAAGGCTGCCCCAGGGAAATCCCAATTTGGGAAATCAACACCAGATTATAGTCTGCCGCGAATAAGCCCCGGGTCAAGCCGAAGACCCCAGTAAGAATCGCGCCTATTCCCACGCCAACCTTTAGTCCATAAGTATCAATAACCCAGGAGGCAGGAATAGAGACTATGATGTATGTAATCATGAAGATCATTGATAAAAACCCAATTCCTATATCTGATACTTTAAAGAATTCTGCAGCTGCTTTGGTTATTGGTGCAAAAGTCACCCACATCATATTTTGGGCAGCAATTACACACATAAACGAGAATAAAACAACCCACCGATAAGGGTATACCTTTAGCTCTTCTTGCACAGTATTTTCCTCCCCATTATTTATTATTTTCTCTCCTAACAGGCTTGAAATAGGGGGTGCCGCTGGTGTATTGCTTGAAATTAAAAGATTATCATTTTCTGCCGGAAGGGTAATTGGTAGTTATATATTTATGTTTAGTCTGCCATTTTGAGTTATTATATCAAACATTTGCTTTTGGGCAGACAATATAAGAGAATAATTTACCAAAATCTCAGATCAATAGTAAGATAGCAATAGGAGTATACGTAATGTCGAGTAATAGGAGATAAGGGGGAATTAGAATTGATCAGGACGAAGAAATGGATGCACTATACTCTTATAACGCTGATAGTGTTAACACTAACCGGATGCGGAATGCCATCCAGTAATGAACCGGCAAACAAATCCACTAAAGTGGTAAAAGAAAATCAGACGCAAAGTAATGCTAACCTCAATGAGTCAATAAAATTCTCCACTAAAACCCTGGTAGAAAACCAGGACCAAATAACTATAAACCTTAAGATTCCTGTTATCAGCGGGATGAAAAACGAGAATGCGCAAACAAAATGGAATAATCAGTGGGAAAAAGCACAGACAGACTTAAAGCGACAAATGACAAAAGATGCGGCAGATTATTATGAAGAAGCTAAAGTGAACGAATTTACTCCCAACCAGTATAATGTAACCAGTGAATACAAAGTAATCTACAATAAAAATGATTTATTGAGCTTGACCACCACGGTTTATACATATTGCGGCGGGGCTCACGGTTCTACTGAACAGACGGCCTATAACATCGATCTTGAAACGGGAAAAGAGATTTCCCTCAAAGATCTATTTCAGGACGGGAAAGACTATAAAAAATTTATCAATACTATAATTAGCCAGAAAATTGCCGAAACCCCCGATGACTATTTTTCAGGCGAGGAAGGCTTTCAGGGTGTTTCTGATAAACAACCATATTACATAGTTGACGATGGAATTGTGATTTATTTCGGTCTCTATGAGATTGCCTGCTATGCAGCCGGTATTCGCGAATTCAAAATACCTACTACTCAGATTAAAGATTACCTGAAACCCGAATTCAGAAACAAGCTAGTCTAATGATCAGAAGAAAATCACATTTCGTATTTATTTCATTTATAAAAATATTCCCCGATCATCCCGGGGAATATTTTTTTGTTCGGAGTTTATTTTTTTGATGCTCTTACTTAGATTAGTTTTGGATATTATCTTGTTCTGGTGTTTAACCAGGTTATAAAACCGGTTAAAAACTTTTTTACGACTTCATGTTGCTTCGACCGTCAAAATAATACAATGTTTTTATTATTACCCGCCACTCTGAAACTCTCAATTATTTCTCAATTATCAAGACTTATTGCCGCATTTGTTTATTTTCCTATCTAATTTATTAAAATGGTTATTAATTTTGAATTTTCATTATATTTGATATAATCGAGGTAGTTGATGCCAGGGATATATATATTTGGCATTGTTTATTGTCCTTGGTTATTTACTTTGTTTTTGGAAGGAGTGGCGGCGAAAAATGGTTGACAGCCCGGTGAAAATCTATGACGACGTGAAGAAATGTGTCGACGATGTAATCGAAAAGGTTGGAAAAAACATCGTCTTCGCAATGCCCCTGGCCCTTGGCAAACCGGTAATGTTCGTTAATGAACTATATCGAAGGGCCAAAGAGGATCCATCAATTAGTCTTAAGATTATTACTGCGCTCCCTTTAGAAGTTCCCCGGGGCAAATCAGACCTTGAAAAGCGTGTTACGAAAGATATCGCTCAACGTCTCTTCGATGGGGTTCCGGATTTAAATTACATGCTCGATTTCAGGGCATGCACAATGCCTAAGAACGTGGAATCGTATGAGTTTTTTAGCCAGGCTGGTACATATCTGGGCAATCCAACCGCTCAACAGAACCACATAGCATCCAATTACACGCATATTGTACGAGACGCTTTAGACCTTGGGGTTAATGTCTTCGGTAACCTGATTGGTTATTTGGAGACTGATGGGAAAACATTATATTCCATGGGATGCAACACTGATATTTGTATTGAGGGTCTTAAAGAGGTAGCAATTCGGCGGGCCAGGGGCGAGAAGATGTGTATTGTTGGGGAAGCCAACCAAAACATGCCTTTCATGTATGGAGATGGGGTTGTCGAACCGGATGTTTATGACTGCATTCTGAGGGGGCCTGATTTCGATTATCAAATTTTTGGTGTCCCTAAGCCTGCTGTTTCCGTTGCTGATTATATGATTGGCCTCAACGTTAGTCCACTTATTAAAGACGGAGGCACTTTACAGGTTGGAATTGGGGCTCTAGGCGACGCTATTGTAGCAGGCCTCGCAGTACGGAATAACCATAATGAGGTATACCAGGATGTTCTTAAGAAAGCCGGTATTATCAAAAGATACGAAAAGCTTATTAATAAAATAGGCGGCACCGGAGTATTCGAAGAAGGTCTTTATGGATCATCCGAAATGTTTGTGGATGCCTTCATGGAATTATATAAGAGTAATATCCTTAAGCGGCAGGTTTTTGACAGTATTCCACTCATGAAACTAATTAATGAAGGGGATCTTAAGGCAGATAAAATTCCAGCGGATATTATTGATCGTTTATTAAATATGAATGCAATACAGCCCATTCTAACTCTCGAAGATTTCAATTTCTTAACGGAGTACGGAGTACTGCGTAAGGACTTAAAATATGAAGACGGTAGAATATTCGATGGAGACGTCAGTTATTCTGCTGACCTGAACGATCTGAACAATAGACAGGAAATAAGAAAATTGCTGGGGACTAAACTTCGAAATGGGAAAGTTGTGATAGGTGCTTTCTTTGTTGGTCCCAGAGGGTTTTACAAATGGTTAAATGAAATGGAAGAAGAAGAACGCCAGCTTTTTGGTATGTCAGGCGTTGAAAAAGTTAACCAGCTCTACGGAGATGAAGAGCTACGGACCTTACAGAGGAAGGACGGCCGGTTCGTTAATACCGGGATGGTTTGTACACTTCTGGGTTCAATTGCATCTGATATGCTAGAGGACGGTCAGGTAGTAAGCGGCATCGGCGGCCAGTATAACTTTGTTTCAATGGGACATGCCCTTCGTGACGCCAGAGTCATTATGATGATTAAGAGCACCAAAGGAATGGGGCGAAAGTTAAAGTCCAATATAGTATTTAGCTATGGTCACTGCTCAGTGCCCAAACATCTGAGAGACATTATAGTTACGGAATATGGGATTGCGGATGTTCGGGGTAAAGCTGAAAAGGATGTAATTGCTGAGATTCTTAACATAACTGATTCCAGATTCCAAAAGCAGCTTCTGGAACAGGCAAAAAAGGCTGCTAAAATACCAATGGATTATGAAATACCCGTTGAATACACCAATAACACACCCGAGAAGCTGAAAGCCTTGCTTGCTCCTTATAAAGCAAAGGGATATTTCCCCTCGTATCCTTTCGGAACCGATTTTTCACAGGATGACATTGACCTGATGGGAGCACTAAAAGGTTTTCAAGCTATGGCCAAGGGGTATCCAGGTAAGGTAGTCAAAGGGTTGTTGGCTGAATTGTTCCGTTCGATACCCCCAGCTGCCAACCGGCATCTGGAACGGATGGAGCTTAATAAACCTTCATCGGTTAAAGAAAAGCTATTCAGAAAGATAGTAGTTTTAGCTCTAAGAACCAGCGGCTATATAGACAAAGCCGCTTCATCAGTTCAACCATCCAAGGGCGTAACTGCCTAATACAAAACACAAAATGGCAAACCAAAAAACGGCCCTCGGGTAGCAACCGAGGGCCGTTCTTTTATGCATCCCATTTAGCTTATGTTAGGACCTCTTTGAGGAACTGGCCGGTATAACTATTTTCGCACTTTATAATATCTTCCGGGGTTCCTTCGAAAATAATTTCTCCCCCTTTGCTACCGCCTTCCGGGCCCATGTCGATTATCCAATCAGCTTGTTTGATAACATCCAGATTGTGTTCAATGATGATTACGGTGTTGTTCTTATCCACCAGCCTTTTAATAATGCCCATAAATCGGACAATATCAGCCATATGCAGTCCGGTGGTAGGCTCATCCATTACATAAATATTCCCGCTCTTGTGCAGTTCAGAGGCCAATTTGATCCTTTGAGATTCCCCACCCGACAGAGTGCTCATTGGTTGTCCAACTGTCAGATAATCCAGTCCTACATCACAAAGGATATTCATCCTCTTCTTAACCTCTTTGTTTTCAAAGAAATTTCGAGCTTCATCCACTGTCATTTCCAGAATCTCAAACATGTTTTTATCCTTATAACGTATGGCAAGGACTTCGTCATTGTAGCGCTGCCCCTTACATTCATCACAGGTCATTTTCACATCGTCCATAAAACTCATTTCTACAGCCAGGTACCCCATTCCCTTGCACTTGGGGCAAGCTCCTTTGGAATTGAAGCTAAAGAGAGATGGATCAGAATTCGTGGCCTGAGCTATCTCCTTGCGCATAAGATCAAAAAACCCTATATAGGTGGCCGGGTTGGAGCGCGAGGATCTAGCAGGAGCAGTCTGATCGACAACTATTGCCCCCCGGTTCTCTTTTAAAAATACTTCGTGAATCAATGAACTTTTGCCCGAACCTGCCACGCCGGTTACACAGGTTAAGACTCCCTGCGGAATCCTTACGGAGATATTCTTCAAATTATGCACCTGGGCATTTTTTACCTCAATATAGTCGTCCCATATTTTCCTCTTCCGGAGCGGGTTTTTGTCCTCTTTTAGATATTGCGCAGTAACCGTATTTGTTTTCTTTAGTTCCTCAAATGAACCGGTAAACACGATTTCCCCGCCTTTAGTTCCGGCATAGGGACCAACATCAACGATCCAATCTGCTGAACTAATTATATCCGGGTCATGTTCCACTACAAAGACACTGTTGCCCTGGTTCCTTAACTTGCGAAGAATCTCTATTAATTTTACGTTATCCTTGGGATGTAAACCGATTGAAGGCTCATCCAGAATATACATCATGTCTACCAGATCACAGTCCAATTGCCGGGCCATCTTTACTCGCTGGCTTTCCCCTCCGGAGAGAGTCGATACCGCTCGGTTCAAGGAAAGGTAGCCAACCCCGATATCAATCATATGGCCGATAATCCTTCGCATCTTGGTTACCAACGGTTGGGCCACCGGATCAGTAATCTGCTTCAGGAACTCATCGACCAGGGTCAATTCCTCATGCACCAATTCCCTCATGGTCTTACCATTCACCCTGACCGAACAGGCCCTTTCATTCAGCCGGGTACCATGGCAAACATTACAATCACTGTATATAAAATAGGACTGGTAGGCATCCTTCCTGACTTCGGGCAATTCATCCTCTGCCTTGTCTATATATAGCCGTTCCAGCTTACGGGCTATTCCCTCGAACTTTTTACTATAGATACCGGCACCATGCTTTTTAACTATAGGAATGTCTTCAGCGTACAATAATTTGTCTATTTCTTCCGGCGGAAAATCCTTTAAGGGTAAATCATTGTCAAACAGTTCTGATCCAACCAACTCCCGCCAGTTCCAACCGCCGATTTTGAAATCGGGATGGGTTATGGCTCCCTCACGAAGGTTCTTCTCCATATCCAAAAGTAGGCAGCTATCTACCGTGATTCTCTTGCCTAACCCCTTGCATTCCGGGCACATACCCTCCGGGTGGTTAAAGGAAAATAAAAATGAAGGTCCTATGAAGGGATCACCACAACGAGAGAATAACATACGAAGATAGGTTAGGATTTCGGTGGCAGTACCGACAGTACTTCGCAGATTACGCCCCATGCGCTTTTGGTCAATAACAATAGCAGTGGAGATATTACGAATTTCCTCCACCGGTGGACGGGAAAGCTTGGGCAGCCGTCGGCGGGCAAAAGAGCTAAAAGTCTCGATCAACTGTCGCTGGGCTTCAGTGTAAATCGTATCAAAAACCAAAGAGGATTTGCCGCTGCCGCTAACCCCAGTAAAAACAACAATCTGATTCTTAGGTATCTCCAGATTAATCTTTTTTAGATTATGTGTTTGGGCACTTTTTATAACTACCTTCTTAATAAGAAACCTCCCCTTCCTCAATAAATAGTTTACGCCATCTAATACATCAACCTGATTTCTTTGAAATAAGATAAAAAGACTCGTTCGCATATATTAGCACAAACTGGCAATCCAAACAAGTGTTCGTTTGTGTTTTCTTAATCGATAAATCAGCCCAGTAAAAACCACCCTTTTCAGGGTGGTTATATCAACTATGAAATTCCTATGGGTAAGAGTCTATTCAGTAATTACTCTGGGCTCCCAATTAACCTTACAAAGCATCTCATTTCCCCGGGCCGTGATCAGCAGCGGGGCTTCCAGCCGGAATCCGCCAACATCAGGGATATTCAACTGTAGATAAGCTTCCTCTACCATGTTTGGTTCGAGAATCATGTTGTTCCAGGGTGGATAATTCAAGACCGGTGGATAGAATTCATCCCCGCAGGTTCCCAGACCGTGTCCGAAAATTGGTACAACATACTGGGCATAGTTATGTTCAGCTAGAAATTTCATGACCGCATCAGAAATTTCAGAAAAGGCAGTCCCTGGCTGCATTTTGTCTATCAGGATATGTGCCGCTTCAGTAAATATTGATGCCAATTCAGCCTGCTCCTTGCTTGGGGTGCCCATTATGTAATTGGTGCTGTAATCAGAATAATAGAGATTAAAGGTACAGTGTAAATCGACGAATAGGATTTCCCCAGTTTGAACAATTTTTCGGGTAGCAGGAGTACAACCACAAGCCAGGTAACCCGAACGGTAACCTGAAGCGATTTCGCTCCCGCCGCTGTAGGGCCAGTTCCATTCACTGCCGGCTTCCCTCATCGCTCTTTCTCCGATTCCGGCTATAGCTGTCTCAGTCATGCCCACTTCTAATTCTGATATCACTGCCAGATGTCCGGCATCGGCTATAGCTGCTGCCTGCCGAAGATAGCTGATCTCAATCGGGTCTTTTATCCGGCACGCTTCTTCCATAATATTGCTGGCCTCTATTAGGTTGGCTTCGGGGAGCACGCTTTTTAAAAGTTCCATTTCCCCGGCAGTAAGATAACCTGTTGCTACCCGGGGACTGATCCCACTTTCGATGCCCAGATTAGCCTTTTCCAATCCGGCCTCACGCACCAGCAAGGCCACCTTGTTTGGCCATTCATTACCCAGGAACGGTGCCCAGGATTCGACCGGTATCCAGGTCTCGTTCGCTATACGGCTGACCTCTAATTGGGAAGGGAACAATCTGGGTTCTCCCTTCAAGGGCAGGTATAATACGCTCCGGTAAGGAACAAAAACCCCTGAAAGATAGGTCAGGCTCTGTAACCGGGTAAGGATTAAGGCGGAGATTCCCTGTTTCTCCATACCAGACCGAACCCTTTCGATCCGCTTCATGTAATTAACTGATCCTAAAGTCATTACACTACCTCCCTCGCTTCTTTTTCTCTATCTGTTGCCGTTTCTGGCTCAACAGCATGATTCGCACCATTCTGCTGGCTGCAGCGGCCAGTAGATCTCCAGCCTGTAGAAGTGCTTCATCCAGACTCATGGGACGCGGGATAATGTCCATGATTGCTTCGATACCGGCTTCATAAGCCTGTTCCGCTCCCGGGCCAATGGATCCAACGATGGCCATAACGGGAATATTGAATTTCTTTGCACGGCGGGCTACACCTAATGGCACCTTTCCAAATAGACTTTGATAATCGATTTCTCCCTCGCCGGTTATGACGAGATCGGCACCCTGGCTCAAAATATTGTCAAAATCAAGCAGGTCGAAGACAACCTCCACTCCCCGGCAGAGCTTTGCCCCGGTAAAGGCTGCCAATCCAGCCCCTAAACCTCCTGCTGCGCCAGCTCCGCGCAAATCTTGAAAACTGAATTGTAACTGTTTTTGCACCACATCAGCCATATTCATCAGGGCCTGATCCAGTAATGGAAGATCCTTCGGGGACGCTCCTTTCTGTCGGGCATAAACATAAGCAGCGCCGCTGGGACCGCAAAGAGGATTATCAACATCGCAGGCAACTGTAAATTCAGATTGTCTTACCCGCTTGTCGATTTCTGAAACATCCATTGTCTTGATCTGCAACAACCCACGAGCACCAGGCAATATCTCACGTCCATCGCCGGCTAAAAACTTGACCCCCAAGGCCTGAGCCATGCCTACACCACCGTCGCTGGTTGAACTTCCGCCTATGCCGATAATAAACCGGCGGCACCCACGGTCAAGAGCTGCTACAATTAGGTCCCCAGTCCCTCTGGAGGTTGTAATAAAAGGATCGCGTTTTTCCCGGGGAACAAGGGTTAAGCCAGATGCAGCCGACATTTCAATAACCGCTGTCTTGTTGTCGTTTAGAATACCGTATTCCGCTAATATCCGGTTCCCCAGAGGCCCTGTTACTTCCGTCCAGAAACGGCGGCAGCCCATACTAGTAACCAAAACATCAACTAAGCCATCACCGCCGTCGGACATCGGAATCTCAATAACTCTGGCCTCGGGCAACACCCATTTAATCCCCTCAGATATTCTGGCGGCGGCCTGACTGGCAGTAAGGCTCCCTTTAAAGGAGTCAGGGGCTACTATGAATTGGTACATTTTTGCGTTCTCCTCCGCATCCCGGGTGGTTTATCACAATATTAGAACTAAAACCGCTTTATAACAACGGATCGAACGCACTAAAGATTTAGTTTTTATGAGGAGAATTTTGTGCGTCTTGCACAATAGAGTCAATTTTATAACAGAGAAGGGCAGTATAGAGTGTTGCTGCATCGGGCCAGTGCGCAGGATCAAGCCCGGTTAGTCTTTTAACTCTGGCCATACGTAATCTCAAGGTGTTTCGGTGTAAATGAAGGGATTCAGCAGTTTCGGCTAAACGACAATGATGGGCGAAAAGCTGATCCAGCATATGTAGGTGTTCCTTTCCATACTCTTTATCATTAAACAAAGGACCCAAAACCTGTCTGATATATTCAGACCGCGCTTCCCCACGCCGTTCGGCGATCAGTGTCTCCAGTGCCAGATCCTTAATGTAATAGATACTGCATCCATCATGACAGGCTTGCCCTAAATGTAAGGCTGACATACCCTCACGAAATGAAGCAGCAGGACCATCTAGTCCGGGATGGTAGCTTCCTACTCCAATTCTGGTTCTATACCCCGTATTAACAAGTATTTGTTGTTCAATCCGTGATGCCTGTCTTATTAAGTCCTGACTTAGCGTCTTTTCTTCCCGGTCCAGTTCTATGCGTTTTAATACAACGAAAATATTTTCATTCACGAAACTCGCTAAATCCAGGTCTCCAATTACAGCCTGAATAGCCTCTACCACGGTTTTTCGCAGGCGGCGCAACAGAATTTGTTCACTTAGCTGGGGATTGCTCTTTTCTCGGCCTTTTATCGGTTTTTCATTAAACCGGTCGACACCAATTACCAGGGCGACCATCGGTTGATCCAGTTTGATTCCAAACCCATAAGCCCGGAGTTTAAACAACTCCTGGTCTCCATCGCTTCGTCCGGTAACTAAATCCCGTACCAGTGCTTCTCTCATGTAATATTCAGTTTCAATCTTCTCTTTCTGCAGGGCTTGTTCTAACATTAATTCAACCGTGATACGTACCAGTTCCGCATATACCCGAACTTCATTGGGATCACCAGTTATCCCAACTACTCCGACAACATTGTTGTTTAACCGAATAGGAAGGTTAATGCCGGGGCGAACCCCGGACATGACTTCCTGCTTTTCTTGCGTAATCTCTACCCGGCGTCCAAGCCTCAACGCTTGGGCCGCTCCTTCATGGAAGTTCCCTACTCTTACAGGATCGCCGCTGGCAATGATCACTCCCCGGGTATCCATGAGGTTTATATTCTTACCAAGCACCTCCATGGTTCTGGCCGCAATAGTCGCCGCAAGTTCCTGGTTAAGCATCCGCCTCTCTCCCCTGGTAAATGCGTTCAATCAATATTATAAAAGCCGACCTGCTACTCTCCCTTGAAAACCGGCTTGCGTTTCTCTCGGAAAGCTATTACACCCTCAATTAAGTCCTGTGATTTAAGACAATGATTCAAGGATAGATCGACCACAGCGTTGGAGAATTTCGTGTCAAATATGGACTCTGTATCAATTACGGAATGTTTAACGCAGCGGACAGCGATAGGCGCGTTTTCCGCAATAAGACGTCCTATCTTTTTTGCTTCTTCAATCAAGCCATCAGGAGATACAACCTGATTGATCATGCCTATTTGATAAGCCTCTTGAGCGGAAACATTACGCCCGGTCAATAAAAGATCCATAGCCCGGTGTTTTCCTATCAGCCTGGGCAAACGTATGGTTCCTCCGGCTGATGGGATAAGGCCCCGTTTTACTTCGGGGAACCCAAAGACTGCTTTATCTGAAGCGATAATCAAATCGCAGGCAATGCAAAACTCACATCCCCCCCCCATGGCATATCCATTAACCACAGCTATAATGGGCTTGGGGAACGCCTCCAGGCTATCCATCAGAGCCGTGACATCCCAAAGGGCGGCCCGTAACGCCGACATGTCAGCTTCCGCGAAACCTTTGGACATTCGGTTAAGATTGGCACCGGCAAAATATATTTTTTCATGAGCGCTCTTGATAAGTAAAACCCGAATCGAGTTATCTTGGGCCAATTCTTCTAAGGCCTTACTGAACTCTTTCTGAAACTCGTCTGAAATGGTGGTTTCATACAGGGTCAACCATGCCAGGTGATCCTGTTTGTTTATCTCTAACGGTTTATCCATTTTCGCCATCCCCCCATAAACAATATTCACACACCCCGGTAGCACTATTTCCCGGTTATGGCACCGGAATCGTCAAACCCCCAACTTAAATGTCAAATCGGGTAATCCCCCCTTTATTCCTGATGTAAAACAGCTGCGCGAACATAATCAGTTATATAATTATGACATATTATGCCAATAATTCACAGTACGATTACCCTTTTAAAGGTAGTTCTTACTGCCACACAATGTTTAAGCCATATTAAAAGGACCGGAAAACCCGGTCCTTTATCATTAAAGCGGATAAACTCCCGCTCATTTAGCTAGCTTCGTATATTATTACTTTGAGCGGTCTACCGATGGTTTAGTCGTCTGCGTTTCACTTTCCTGTCTATTCCCTTTCTGATTGGATTGTTTCGTTCTCTCTGATTGCCCGGCCTGCCCAGATGGGGTCTGCTGGTTGGGCCTTTGTACTTCGTTGGTCTTTTCTGGAACTGTGGGTATGGGTTTCAACTGTATTCTTTGTACCTGAGGTGGTTTAAGCAAGCTATAGTCAGGGCGAATTGGACTGGACAAATCAATATCGCCCAGGGGGCTTATTACTGTCTTCCCCTCCACCAGGAATTGAACCCGGTTTATTCCGGGCAGTTTAGCAAGTGAATCAACGATTGAATATACCGTTAATTTTTCGGCGGTCTGCCCTCCCCGGTGGCGGGTTATTAATTCCTTGGAAAAGTTGGCTTTGGCAACACCATTTACTACCGATACCGATAAAACTCGGGTTTCTGGAGGAATGGTAGTAATGGTATCACTGACCCGCGGGCCATTAATTAATTCTTTTACTACATTGGCAGGAATCTTTGAGCTTGCGGCGGTTATGGTCCTGGTCTCGGGAACCAAATACCTTACTTGTTTATCCGCAAAATAAAGAGTAACCCTTTTTGTTATTGATGCCTCCTTACGGGCTACGCCTCCGGATGATACAGGTTTTTTGGGGACTGTCTTTTTATTGGTTGTACTACAGCCGGACATAACCAGACAGGAAAGTAACATGGTAGCCAGTACAATCTTCAAGATACCAACGAACTTGGTATTTCGACTATTCATTCCACTGCCTCCTGTATAAGTCTTTAATCCTAGTATGTCCATAGCCTCATTATGTTACCAGAAACCAAATCGGTTGTTGTGCTGATGGTACGCATGTATCAGAATACTACAAGGCGCTCGGATAACGGTTTCTATTACTCTTGTTGTCTTTCGTATACAATCAATAAAGAACAATCTTCAGAATTCTATATTAAAGAGGGGATATTCATGTTTACCACTCACAGTAAAAATCCTGGTAACTACCTGCTTGCTTTGCCCGGCATTTATCGCCGAACCCTGGTACACGGATCAAGGACCCTTATGACAGAATTTCTTCTTGAAAAAGGAGCTGACCTGCCATCGCATCAACACCCCCAGGAGCAAACAGGCTATCTGGTTTCCGGCCAGATGATACTGGTTATAGGGGATCAGGAACATAAGGTTGGACCGGGTGATAGTTGGGCTATACCTGGGGGAGTAGAACACCGGGCCGAAGTCCTCGAAGATTCGGTGGCTTTAGAGGTTTTTTCTCCGGTCAGAGAAGATTATTTACAGAAGGATTGACTTTCATTATTCATCGGATAAGCTTCGAATCAGGAAATACTTTTTCTTTAACCCGGGAAATTTTTTTAATCTTAACCGAGTCAAATTGTTATACGGGTTAACCCAAAAGGTAACGATCGGGGGTGGTGTTGGTTTGGGGGTTGAGTTAACCGGTGAAATGCAGATTATTCGTAGAATAGTAGCCGGGGAAACCGAACTCTTTGATACCCTGTACGAGAAACACCACCGCGAGGTTTTTGTTTTAGCTTATCGCATGTGTCAGTCCCGAACTGATGCGGAAGAGGTGGTTTCAGAAGTTTTTCTTAAAGCTTACCGGGGGTTAAAGAAGTTCAAGGGGGATTCCAGCCTGGCCACCTGGCTGTACCGGATCACTATTAACGAAAGCAATAACCTACTCAGACGAAGCCGTCGTCAGGTTCCCTGGGACCCGGATGTTCCTTTCCCGCAGGCATCGCGAAGTGCAACAGAATCTTTCGCCCAAGTAGATGAAGAAATGACTAAACGAGAGGAAATAAGGGACTTACGGCAAGCCATGCGGGAACTTCCGATCCAGGATCGATTAATCCTTACTCTGCGCTACGATAACGAGTTATCTTATGAAGAAATTGCTGAAGTTGTACATATGCCTAAAAACTCAGTGGGAACCAAAATAGCCCGGGCTAAGAAAGCCTTGATGGCAAAGATGAAGGAGAATTAATAAGATGAGACCAGACTGTCCCGACGAAGGAATCTTACAAAGCTTTATAGACCGCGAACTGGTCGCATCGGAGGCGGAACATGTCTCCAATCATTTGCATGTCTGCCTAAACTGCCAAAATGAAGTGCAAAGAATAGCAGCGGAAGACAGTTGGCTGGGTTCGATTCTACACCAGGAATCTGATTATATTCACAGCCATTGTGAGGATCGACTTCAATCATTAAGAAAAGCCATTCGGGAAGATAGACCAATAGCGGTAACCGTTGGTCTGGTTATGGTTATTACCCTTCTATACTACCTGGTTGGCTCGACGATTCTTAATCTGTGGGTTGGCCCCGCTGATCAACTGCTGACTTGGGTTTATCTGATACAAGATTTGTCATGGTTATGGGAGGCCTTACTTAAGATCCTAATGGGGTCCGCCATTTTCCATGAATTATGGTCAAACTTATCCATCTCAGCGACACTCTGGACAGTTTTATTTGCTGCCGTGGTCATCAAAGCAAGTTCCCGATTCCATTATCGGGATTTGAAAAGTGAACTAGCACGAGACGGGAGGGTTTAAAATGAGCCTATTTAAAAAGATAGCCTTAACTTGCATAATGGTGGTTACCCTTGGACTTATGACAGTCAGTCCGGTCTTGGCCTGGCAAGAAATGTATAGTAAATCAGAAAATTCAGCGGCTACTACCGTTTCAGCGGACCAGATAATAGATGATGACTTACTGATGGCTACCCAGGACGCAACATTTGATGGAACTGTAAACGGAGACCTATTGATCTTCGCGCAGAATGTCATCGTCAATGGTACTGTAAATGGGGATCTAATAGTTTTTTGTTCGAATCTAACTATTAACGGGCAGATTAATGACGATGTACGAGGCGCAGTGGAAACCGCCCGCCTTAATGGGCAGGTTGCCGGTAATTTCAGCATGGCAGGCAGCCACCTATATTTAGAAAACAGAGCTCAAATCGGGGGTAATGTTACTATAGCCGGTGACACAATTACAGTTTTGGCCCCGGTTCAGGGTTCCGTTACAAGCTACTCCCGCGCTGTGGAGATTGCCAGTGCCGTAGGTAAGAATGTTAAACCCTATGCTGAACGGGTAACTATAAGTCCAGGCGCCGATATCGCCGGAAATCTAATATATACCAGCAATGAGCCTGCCAGTATTTCACCTGAGGCTAAAATTGCCGGAGAGGTCACCCATAAGTATCCTCCTAAAACCAAGGAGACCAGTAAAACCGACTCTGCAGCTTCGAAGGTAGTTTGGTTTCTGGTTAGTCTGGTTTCATGCTTATTGATTTGGTTTGTCTGGCGTCTAGTAAGTGAGGACTCTTTCGAAGATACTGGACGGGAGTTGTTGAATTCGCCTTGGGCGACTGTAGGCTGGGGTATGCTCTTATTTTTCGTGGTGCCCATCGCATGCCTGATACTACTGGTCACGGTTATCGGTATACCACTTAGTTTAATAGCTTTTGTGGCATATCTGATATCGATATACATTGGAAGAATCATTGTTGGCTCCTGGCTGGGTCACCTGGCGGCTGAGAAATTCAGTAGTCAGGGTATGTTAGACAATCCCTACCTCATGACCATTCTCGGTATCCTTATTGTTATGCTGCTAGGGCAGATACCGATTTTGGGGTTCTGGATTCGCTGGCTGGTGGGTGCCATTGGCCTCGGCTGCGTATTTCTGGCCATCCGCACCTCAATAACCAGGAGAAACACAGAAGAAGTCTAACCGATGACAATCTTAGGTATTGACAGCCTGCCCCATAAGGGGTGGGCTGTTACCATATATCACAGGTTAATAAAACTACCGAAGATTCGTCAGCCTTTGCAATAATTACCCCCTCCGGGTGCACTATCATCGAGTTGCCCAGGCTATTTAAACCCATATTACTGCCAACCGTATTAGTAAACACAACATGGCATTTATTCTCCACCGCCCGGGCGATGGGCAATGCCACGTTTTTATCCAGTTTTTTTCTAGCTTCCGCCGGAGGGTAAAAATGAGCCGCCAATATAAAAAGTGCGCTGGCGTTCCCCTGGCATGCTTCTCTGGCTAAATCGGGATAATTTTGATCCCTGCAGATAATTACCCCGAAAGAGTGATCTTTATAAGTAAAGTTCAGTGATCTATTTCCGGGGCTAAAGTACTTTTCCTCCTCAGCAATCAGGTTATTTTTATCATAGCGATAATTGATTCCACCGGGCAGAATTATGGAAGCTGAGTTAAACACTTGGCCATTTTCGGAACTAGGCCGACCAATAATTATCCCCATGCCCAGTTTCTCAGCCTGGAGAGTGATGCGGTCGAGAGCCCGTGCCAGATCATCCTGGTAATCATATCCGGTAAGAGTCGGTAGATAAAACCCAGTTAGACTCATTTCCGGAAAGGCCACCAGTTCTACTTCCCTTTCCGCAGCCTCGATTATCATCTTCAGTATCATAGCCTCATTAATTTTGATGTCATTGCTGATGTACATCTGGGCAGCACCAACACGCATAACAGCTAACCTCCTCGATTTACCCTAAAACGCCGCTAAAATCATGTTACTACAGGTTGTGGTTCGCAGAGTTGTTTTCTTCCCCATCCGGTTCGTATACTAAATCACTCTCATCAATGACTGACTGTAAGCACCAAACCCCGGAAGTCGGTGTTGTCGGGATCGTGAATGCAATTCTGCCTTTACTCGTTTTACCAGGTTTAAGTGAGCTAATGTTTCTCTTCCCAACGAGAATTCTAGTGGCCTGGTTATCCCCATCCCAAAGGTAGTATTTTACACTGGTTTTGCCCGAGGGTGCCAAGCCCTGATTTATAACCAAATCCTTAACCTTTACTTTAGTTCCGGGCCGTGCCCCAATTGGTGTTAGTTGAAAATCACCCGAAAAAGTTAAATCCGGATAGGTGAAGTCAATACTTGTCCCAATCGTATTATTCCACTTATCCATTTCGGGGTTGACATTATCCCCATCAATTACAGCTGTGATATAACCCACGTTTGATGTGATACTAGCTGGTATAGGGAGTATTATACTGCTCTTTTTGTTGCTTCCTGGTTTCAGCCCGGAAACCCTTTTCTGTCCCCGGCATTTTTCCGGAGATATATTATCTTCTTGGTTTTCAAGCAGGTAGTATTTTATGTAACAAGGGCTAGACTTTAAAAACCCGTTATTGGTTATATAACAGTTGATCTTGACTTTCCCGCCAGGGTAGGCAGTCTGTGATCCTAGTTCCAGGGGGCCTTGGAAGACTAAATCGCAGGTAGCAACGTTTGTACGGTTTACATTGATGGTATAGACTTGCCTGGCAACTCCGTCCTGAGCTGTAACTTCTATTGATATTATATTTTCACCACCATTAAGCCGCATTGGTTGTGAAGTTGATCCACTGTCGACATGATCCCCGTTCACTTTAATTGTTGCATGTTCTTCTTCAGCTGAGGCAGTAATTGTAAGACTGGAAACATTGGTGCCTACATCAGCAGTATATATTGTCGTATTCTTTTTAAATGCTGGATTTAGTTCCCCATTACTCAACCTTAATCCAGACAAATAAGCATTGCTGCTAGCTGGAACATTATTAGTAACAGCCTGGTTGCTAAAACTTTCTAAGAACGACCCGTCTTCTGCTTTTACATCTCCGGCAGCATAGCTTATAAGAACATTCTGGCCGTGAAGAATTGGGGTATCCAGAGTCAAGTCGATTGTCTTTATATTCTGTTCTAACCCAACTGAGGTTACGCTACGGGGTAAACCATCTACGGTCAGGCTAAATTGTCCTTCTTTACCTGCAGGATCACTTATATTTTTATTAAATTCCAGGCTTATTACAATGCCGTCTTTGCTCGTTACGGCTGATACAACAGTTGGCGGTTGTGAGATTTTTATTATCCGGTCAGCTCCACTGGGGATGAGCCAAAGGTTCTGCCCATCTAAAACACCGCCGGCAAACGCATAATTATTTTTAGTATAGTTAGCTGGCCAGCAGTTATATCCTTTCATTTCTCCCGTGTCCTTGTTTATTTTTATCACCATATTGG
>JBLMZW010000051.1:0-11743 GCA_050259035.1 Chitinophagales bacterium
AAACGGATGATGAATCGCAACAAACCTCTTTTCCTCTTCATCCCACTCCAGGAGGGGAAAATCAGTTATCCATAGGAAATTGAGCTTATTGGGGTCAACTAATTGTAATCGCTGGCCCAACTGTAACCGGATATTAGATAAAACCCGGGCTACGATTTCCGGGGAATCCGCACTAAAGAGCAAAAGGTCTCCCGGTTCCGCACCTAGAGTTTTTAATACCCGCTGCATTTGTTCTTCGGAGAAGAACTTTACTATCGGGGATTTCAGGCCTTCGCCGGTAACCTGAATCCAGGCCATGCCTTTGGCCCCGTTATCCATCGCGACCTTGGTTAAATCATCTATCTCCTTGCGGCTAAACGTGCCACAACCTTTGGCATTCAAAGCTCGGACCACACCACCACCCGTTATAGCCGAGGAAAAGACCTTAAAGTCTACATTCCGAACCAAATCGGTTATATCTTGGATTAAAAGCTCAAACCGCGTATCGGGCTTATCATTGCCATAAGCGATCATCGCTTCCTCGTAGGTCATCCGGGG
This sequence comes from Chitinophagales bacterium, assembly GCA_050259035.1. GTDB lineage: Bacteria > Bacillota > Syntrophomonadia > Syntrophomonadales > DTU052 > JBLMZW01. The sequence goes on from JBLMZW010000051.1 coordinate 538, forward strand.
AAATGGCGCTTCAATGCTGCGTCCGGGGCCTTCTTGAAAACACTTAACCACAAGGGATTCAACCAGTTCGAAAATATCTTCCTCGTCAATAAATGACATCTCCAGGTCCAGCTGAGTGAACTCCGGCTGCCGGTCTGCCCGTAAATCCTCATCCCGGAAACACCTGGCTATCTGGTAATACCTCTCCATCCCGGCCACCATAAGAATCTGCTTAAATTGCTGAGGCGACTGGGGCAGAGCATAAAACTCACCCGGGTGAACCCGGCTGGGGACCAGGTAATCACGTGCCCCTTCGGGGGTGCTTTTGGCAAGAATCGGAGTCTCAATTTCTAAAAAACCTCTCTCGTCCATGAAATCCCGCATGGTTTTTACCACCCGGTGACGCAGAACCAGGTTATTTTTCATTTCCGGCCGGCGTAAGTCCAGATAACGATACCTCAGCCGGAGGATTTCATCAACCTTGAGACCATCTTCAATATAAAAGGGAGGGGTCTTCGCCGGGTTTAAGACTTCCAGAGTATCAGCATAAATTTCAATTTCACCGGTTTCCATATTGGGGTTAGCGGTTCCTTCGGGCCGCTGGCGTACCTTACCGGCCACAGCTATAACATACTCGCTTCTAACCCGCTCGGCCACAGAGAAAGCTTCCCCGCCAACTTCGGGACTGAAAACCGCCTGTATCATTCCAGACCGGTCACGCAAATCAATAAAGATAAGACCGCCATGATCCCGCCGGGTATTAACCCAACCGCAAACCACCACTCTCTGTCCGATATGTTCCTGGCTTAAAGCTGTTGCTTGATGAGTTCTCTTCAAAACCTGTTGCATTTCCGGCCTCCTCCACCTATATACCAAGAATTGATTTGATTTTATTCACTATCTCACCCTGGGCAACCTGCATTTGTTCCTGGCTCTCCATATTCCGCAGGGTAAGAAACTGTTCTTTAATCTCTTCTTCCCCAATTATGACAACCATTCTGGCCCCGGCACTCTTGTTCGCGTACTTCATCTGGGCCTTAAGACTGCGCCCCAGGTAATCCATATCTGAGCTGATTCCATGGTTTCGCAGCATGTTAAGCAGAGCGCAAGCTTGAGGCTCGTACTCCATATCCATAATGGCCACAAAAACATCCACCTGGCCCGATTCGGCTATGGTCTGATTCTGACTCTTCATGGCCAGTAACAGCCGTTCTAGCCCCAATGCGAACCCGATCCCGGGTGTTGGCGGCCCTCCAAGCTGCTCGATCAGACCATCATACCTGCCGCCGCCTCCTACCGCACTCTGTGCGCCAATTCCCGGCAGCAGTATTTCAAAAGCAGTATTGGTATAATAGTCTAAACCCCTGACCAATTGGCTATCCAGTACATACTTGACCCCGTATATTTCCAGGGTAGTCTTTACCTGTTCAAAATGATCTTTACAGCGGTCACAAAGGTATTCCGCCAGGACAGGAAATCCTTTAATGGCATCCTGGCACCCGCGTTGCTTACAATCCAAGACCCGCAAGGGATTCTTCTCAACCCGCTGCCGGCAGTCCGGGCACAACTTATCGGCCATCGGCTGAAGATATTGCACCAGTCTCTCCCGGTAAAGAGGCCTGCAACCAGGACAGCCCACAGTGTTAAGGTGAAGTTCGTATTGCGTAAGGCCTAGGGATTCAACCAGTTTTACCATCAGACTAACCACCTCGGCGTCCAGAACCGGCTCACGGCTCCCGAAGGCCTCCAGGCCAAACTGATTGAACTGCCTATACCTCCCTGATTCCGGGCGGTCATATCTAAACATGGGTCCTATATAGAACCATTTAGTAGGCTGAGATTGATTGTATAATCGATGTTCAACAAAAGCCCTAACGCTGGATGCGGTTCCTTCCGGCCGCAAAGTGAGGCTGCGGTTGCCGCGGTCCAAAAAAGTATACATTTCTTTTTGTACTATGTCGGTGGTATCTCCCACCCCGCGTTCAAACAACTCCGTATGTTCAAAGATTGGCAACCTTATTTCCCGGTAACCATATAATCCTGCAACTCGACGTAATCTTTCTTCTATCAACTGCCACCAACGGGATTCGTCGGGAAGCGTATCATAGGTTCCCCTGGGTGCTGAAATATCCATACATACCTCCAAATAAACGGGAAACCCCTGGAAATGCTAGAATTAATTCTATGACAAGGCTAAAAGCTTGTCAACTTGCCTGGATACCAGAGTATCAAGGCTTTTTAAATAACTGGCCGGGTCCCCCGGGTGGTACATGGAAGTAAGAGTCAAATCCTTCGGGTTCACAAATTTGCTGGAAGCCCCGCCGCCCAGTCCGATGGTGGTTTGCCGCTCCTCTATAATTTGAATATTGTAATGACAAAAGAAACCCGGCCGGGAGTAGCCGATGTTTTCGGCGTTTCCCTGCATGTACTTCTGGCGATAGAGATAATATGGCAGATAGCCATTACTTTTTACGATGTTATATACCTCTTCTACCGCCTGGTTTACTTCTATCTGGTTGGCATATGCCAATCCACCTTCGACATCCCACCTGGAACCCCTCTTGCGTGCTAGGACATGGGCAGTTATACCCTCAGGTCCCAGGTCTAAAACCCTTTCCAATGAACCAATTACTTCTTTTACGCCCTCCCCGGGAAGACCTATTATCAGATCCATATTGATATTATTACATCCGGTTTCGCGAGCTGCAGCAAACGCCCTGACTATGTCCGCTGATGTATGTCGGCGACCAATCCCCTCCAGGGTTTGATCATTCATGGTCTGTGGGTTAATGCAAAAACGGGTGACACCCGCCTCTAATAGCCGGTCAAATGTTTTACGTTTTACTGTGTCGGGACGCCCGGCTTCTACGGTAAACTCCCGGGTTACAGGGCTTATTAGCTGCAGTTGGATACTATCCAAAACTGATGCCCATTGGGCATCAGTTAACACGGTGGGAGTTCCGCCCCCGATATATATACTCTCTACCCTGATACCTGACTTTTTCAGGAAAGCACCGGTCATTCCAATCTCTCGTTCTAGACCCTGCAAAAAATCTTCGACCCCGGGCCGGTGCGTAACCGGGTAACCGGGAAAAGAACAATAATGGCATCTGCTGGGGCAGTAAGGAATGCCCATATAAATCCCAATTAAACGGGAAGGATCCCCCGGGCCATGAACCAGGGCGCGATTATTCTTCACCACTTCCGTCAGCAAACGGGCCTTGGCCGGCCGAACCAGGTACTTCTTCTCCAGTTCCTGCGTGGCTTCCTCCGGCGAAACCCCCGCATCCAGGAGGCGGTGGACTATCTTAGTCGGTCTTACTCCGGTTAGAACACCGTAAGGATTAGGATCCCTTTCGGTGAACTCAACCAGCATTGCATATACGAAACGAAAGATCTCCCACTTAAGTTCTCCTGGATGTTCTTCCTGGAAAACCTTCTGCTTCTTCTGCAGTCGCCCCTCACCTGCAAGAACACCGGATAATAACCAATCATCTTCTGTCTCAGTTACCTGAAGACTCAGGGATATAGAAGCGTGATTATCCGATTCCACAATCCGGGCACCAGGATAGAATACCCTTAACAGCTCATGCAAACCATGACCATATTCTCCGCTGCATTCCAGCTTGATAATAATCATTTCAGTGGCTTCCGGGGAAAGACTATTACCCATGAATCATTTGTCTCCTGTACATCTGGGTTTTACTATTTAATTATAGATTTCCTCGTTGAATCCCCCAATACTCTTTTCCCAACAAAAAGAGTATGGTTTAAGCAACGATTTCTTATATCCTCCCCTCTCATGATTTGTTTTTAGGATAACTGCCGAGAAACTTATAGAAAACTGAAAAATCCTCCAACTCCTGTAAGGCCTTCTTGATGTCTTCTTCATGAATCCCTCCCTCCAAATCAATAAAGAACAGATAGGTGTCAGCCCCCTGAGAACGGGGGCGAGACTCCAACCGCGAAAGGTTAATTCCGCGGCGGGCAAAAACCCCCAGGGCCTCGTATAAAGCTCCAGGCTTGTCTGGCAAGCCAAAAACCACTGAGGTCTTATTGGGCTTTTGCCCGCAGTGGAACTTCGGGGAAATATGAATAAAAGTAGTGCAGTTTTTCGGATCGTCTTCGACCCTCTCGGCCAGGATATGCAGCCCGTATACCGAAGCTACCGTTTTCGGTCCTATGGCAGCGGCTATCCTTTTCTCCGAAGTAAGGAATGAAGCCGCCGTAGACGTGCTGTCGACTATCTCTTTCCTGGCTCCGGGAAGATATGATGAAATAAACTGTTCACATTGCAGGAAAACTGCCGGCTGAGAAATAACCACCTCAATCGTACCCAGCGGATGCTCCTCCCGCCCCATCAGGTAGTGGCGCACCGGAAGAGTTATTTCCCCGTCAATTATTAGTTCTCGGTTAATCAGGTTTTTTATGGTAGCTGGTATTGAGCCAGCCTGAGTGTTCCATAAGGGTACTAATCCCCCATCAACCTTTCCGCCCGTAACCAGTTCGAAGACATCCCCGATACAGTTCGTGTATACCAGCTTAGTCTCATGATTTAAATACTTAGAGGCGGCTTCCTCAGTGAAAGTGCCTTCCGGGCCTAAAACCGCACAGGTAGCCATTGCTAATACCTCCCTACAGCCCGGGCTATCTGACCTACATCGGTCATAAGCCCGGAGAATTGCTGCGGAGTAAGTGACTGCTGCCCGTCCGATAATGCCTCCTCAGGCCGGGGATGGACTTCCACCATCAGGCCATCGGCACCGGCCGCCACAGCCGCCAAAGCCATCGGCCCTACCAGATCAACCCGCCCGGTGGCATGACTGGGGTCCACCAGTACCGGAAGGTGTGAAACCTGTTTAGCTACCGCAACCGCAGAAAGATCCAGGGTGTTTCTGGTCCAGGTCTCATGGGTTCTGATGCCCCGTTCACAAAGGATTACCTGCTCATTGCCGGCGGATAGGATGTATTCGGCGGCCAAAAGCCATTCCTCGATAGTGGCAGAAAGGCCGCGTTTTAGAATAACCGGTTTGTTCATAGTTCCTAACTTGCGCAGGAGAGCGTAATTTTGCATATTGCGGGCTCCCACCTGAAGTATGTCTACATATTCAGCAATGGTTTCAGCGTCAGCTACATCTATAACCTCAGTTACCACCGGTATTTTCATTTCCCGGCCAACTCTTTCCAGAATCTTCACCCCTTCCAGGCCCATACCCTGGTAGCTGTACGGAGAGGTCCGGGGTTTGAAAGCCCCGCCCCTTAAGACCTGAGCCCCTGCTTGAATTACATGATAGGCGGTTTCTCTCAACATCTCTTCCCCTTCAATAGCGCAGGGGCCCGCTATCACAACCATCTCAGCGGGAGAACCGATAGCCACGTCACCACAGGTTACGATTCCCGTTTCTGTAGTTTGACGCGCTACTTTCATGGTGCCCGGTTCTATTAAACCTAACATTCCATCTCCTCCTTTAATCTAAAAAAAAATAACCCCTCGCCCCAAGGGACGAGAGGTTTCTCGCTATACCACCCTTTGATACCAAAAAGGTATAACCCGGTAAGAGTACGGGATAACAAATAATAAAGCCTTTCATCCTGTAAGGGACGAAAGGCTGTTCCTTCCGCGGTACCACCCTATTTGACAAAGGTCCGCTTAAAGGTACGGGATTTGATATCCGATACCCCCTTCCTTTTAACGGTGGAAGTTTCCGCCCTGACCTACTTGCCGTTACGGTTTCAGCCGGGTGTTCGAGAGGGAACTTCAACCCGTTCCTTCTGAAGACGCTTCCAGTCGCGACGTCTTCTCCCTGTGAGAAGTACCCCGAGTCTACTTTCCTCTGTCATCACATTTGAGGTATTTCAATTAATGGATTGATACTATCATATTAAACCCTGGTCTGTAAAGTGCATCATAAAAACGGATTATATTTTCTTTCGTAACCGATAGTGGTTGCGGGGCCATGGCCCGGGTAACACACTACATCGTCCTCATAGCACATTAGTTTTTCGTTGATATTATTGATTAAGACTTTCATGGAACCGCCAGGAAAATCGGTCCGGCCTACCGATCCATTAAACAAGGTATCACCTACGAATATTATATTCCCGGTCTTTAAACATATACCTCCAGGGGAATGGCCGGGGGTATGAATTACTTCAAGCTCTACCGTGTTGCCTATTTTAATGATATCCCCTTCCTTAAGCAGACGGTCCGCCGCCGGGCTGGTGATTATGTTGCCCATCATAAGAGAAAAATTGGCCGCCGAGCTGGTCAACATGCGGGCGTCATCTCCATGAATCAGGATTTCGGCCCCGGTTTTTTCCTTAATTTTAGCGTTGCCTCCGATATGGTCGACATGTCCGTGGGTATTAATGATGTATTTTATCGTCAGGTTTTCCTGATCAACTATTCGCATTATACCGGCCGCTGAACCACCGGGGTCAATAATAGCCGCTTCCATGGTCTCTTCGCAGCCTATTATATAGCAATTGGTTCCTATCCCTCCGACCTCAATCCCTTTTAAAATCACCCCAATACCTCCTTAAAATTGTTTGTGGCTATCCAACATAATGGTACAGGGACCGTCGTTGAATATCTCTACTTCCATGTGAGCCCCAAATTGACCTGTAGCCACTTTTATGCCTTTAGCCGTTACGCCTTCTGCCACCCGGTTAAATAATTCCAAACCCTCGTCCGCCCCCGCCGCCTGGCTATAGCTGGGGCGACGGCCTTTACGCGCATCTCCATAAAGCGTAAACTGGGAAACCAGCAAGACTGAACCTGCTATATCCGTCACTGCCAGGTTCATCTTGCCTTCTTCGTCGTCGAATACTCTCAGAGTACTGATCTTATCGACCATATACTCAGCATCCTGCGAGGTATCTTCACGTCCCACACCTACCAAAACCACCAGGCCGGGGCCGATCTCTCCTACGCTTTGCCCCTCTACCAGAACCTTCCCCTGGCTTACTCGCTGAACAACTGCCCTCATGGTTTATTACCCGTAGGTATCACCCGTTTAACCTCTAATACATCCTTTATCTTAGCAATTCTTTGCATAATAGCCTGCAGATGATTAAGATCCTTGATCTGTAGTTTAAGATTCAAGGCCGCCATGGAATTCCGGGTAGCCCGTGAGAAAACCGAAGTTACCGTTATATGTGCATCAGCAATTATAGTCATCACATCCGTAGTCAGGCGATCCCGGTCAATAGCGGTTACTTCAATTTCCACATTATAGACGCTGCGGTTTTCCGTGACCCATTCCACTTCCACCATACGATCAAACTCATTTTTCACGTAACCTTTAACGTTAGGGCAGTCTTCCCGGTGGACCGAGACACCCTTGCCTCGGGTAATGTAACCTACCACTTTATCTCCCGGCAAAGGATTGCAGCAGCGTGACAAACGAACCACTACATCCTCCACCCCTTTAACCCGGATGGCATTGATCGGTTTTTCTTTAACCGGCCCGGGTTTTGGTACCGGTATTAACAGGTCGTCCATTTTCTTGTTTTTAAAATACTCTTCCTTTAAACGGCTGATAACCTGATTGGCGGTAACTGTTCCATCTCCGACCGCCGCATACATGTCGTCAACCCGGGTAAAGCTTAACTTGCGTGCGATATCTAACAACCTGTCATCCCGCAAGAATTCTTTGGTATCGAGATTATTCTTCTTCATTTCGAATTCCAGAGTATCGTGTCCCCTGATAGCGTAGGCTTGTCGTTGTTCCCGTTTAAACCAGGCCTTTATTCGACTTTTGGCCTGAGATGTTTTAACGAAGTTCAGCCAGTCCCGGGTCGGCCCATTGGATTGTTTAGAAGTAAGAACCTCTACTATCTCTCCATTGCTGAGTGTATAATCGAGGGTCACAATTCGGCCATTAACCTTGGCACCGATGCAGCGATGCCCTACCTCGGTGTGAACCCGGTAAGCGAAATCGACCGGGCAGGAGCCAGCTGGGAGCTCAATCACGTCGCCTTTAGGGGTGAAAATAAACACCGTATCCGTAAACAGGTCGATTTTCAGCGACTCCATGAATTCACGGGTATCTTTTACTTCCTGCTGCCACTCCAGGGTCCGGCGCAGCCAGGATAATTTCTCATCGAATTGTTTATCACCCGGAGTACCTTCCTTATAGCGCCAATGGGCTGCGATGCCAAATTCTGCGGTCTGGTGCATTTCCCAGGTCTTAATCTGCACCTCGAAGGGTTCTCCGCCCTGGCCCAGCAACGTTGTATGCAAAGATTGGTACATATTCGGTTTGGGGGTAGCAATGTAGTCTTTGAACCTTCCGGGGATCGGTTTCCATAGTGTATGAATAAACCCCAGGACTCCGTAACAATCTCTTATCGAGTTAACGATAACCCGGATAGCAATCTTATCGTAAATCTCATCCAAATCTTTGCCCTGTTTTAACATCTTGCGGTAAATACTGTAGAGATTCTTGGGACGCCCGGCGATATCGCCCTCCATGTTGGCAGCCTGTAATCTCTCTCTGATTTGTTGTACTAAACCCTGAATATAGTCCTCTCGTTCCTGTCGTTTGGTTTTTAACCGCCCGACCAGTTCATAATATATTTCCGGTTCGGTATATTTCAGTGCCAGGTCTTCCAGTTCCCATTTAAAACTAAAAATCCCCAGGCGGTGCGCCAGAGGAGCATAAATTTCCAGAGTCTCCAGGGCTATTTCCCTCTGTTTTTCCGGGGCATGGTATTTAAGGGTACGCATATTATGAAGACGATCGGCTAATTTTATCAGGATTACGCGAATATCCCGAGCCATGGCAAAGAACATCTTGCGTAAATATTCCGCCTGGGCATCCTCCTTGGACTTAATCTCAATTCGGCTCAGTTTAGTAACCCCGTCAACCAATAAAGCAACTTCTGGTCCAAATATTTTTTCAAGATCCTGCAGAGTAGTACTTGTATCCTCGATAACATCATGCAGAAGGGCAGATGCCACGGTCGAAGCGTCCAGCCCAAGCTCAGCTAGAATATAGGCTACCTGTAAAGGATGCTGAATGTATGGTTCCCCTGAAAAACGCAGTTGACCCTCATGGGCCTTACTAGCAATATCAAAAGCCCTTTCCACGAGACCCAAATCGCTATCTGGGTTGTATTTTTTTATCAGGTCCATGACTGGAGAGATGTCCATCTAACCCATCACCTCCTGGCTGTTAACTCAAGCGCATACCTGTATCTCCCAAGGCCTTCACAAAATCCACCAATACCTTCTTTTCCTCTAGTCCTTCAATATAAAAAGCGGAATCAACGGGACTGAACGATCCTTTTTTAATCTCCACATCATATATCGTTTCCCGGTAAGAGTAATCACATAGATTACAGTCCGCCAACACGTTTAAAACGGCCCTGAATTCAACTTCCGGCCAGGCGCAGCCGGGTTCGGTTGAAAAAGCTCCATTCCTGATTTGCTCCCGGGTTATTTTCTGCCTACCGGCACCAGCCAGTCGATTATAATAGTTTTCCAGAACAGCCCGGTCAGGGTACTGCGCACTCAGGAACGCCCTATTGAATAATATGGATTCCCGGGTGAAACTCGACTCTATTTCCTTCACTGGTTCAGAAAACTGAGCCAGACAATTTTGAATTTCATAGTAACCAAATGGAGCATCCGCCAGAACAAACCTTGATGCATTAACGGTAGGAAGCCCCCCACCAATAACGCCATCCCATGCCAGGCAATCAGCTTCTCCCGTAAGAAACCGAAGCCGAGCCTGTAAGCGCCGGGATAAACTGGTTTCGCCGGCTTCATTGCTTACCCTGTCGCTGGAATCGGAAAAATGCAAGGTTTTTCGTCGGTTAGCATAGATAATCGTGGGTTCGTTGTACTTGTCCAGGTTTCCTTCTTGCCCAACAATCCTGACCCCGGTATCAAGGGTAAAAACCTGCCAGGTGTCTCCGGACAGATCTATTCCGTCCCCCGGCCAGAGCATAATGAATTTCGGGTTATTTCTTAAACCGACTTTGCTAATATAGTACCGGAAAAAGGGATATGTGGTCAAAAATATTTGACAGTTTCCATTTATTAAACTTTCCATTGACCTTTTTCTTATAAGCCGGTACATGCCGCCATGCAGCGGAATCAGCAAGCCGGCAGGGAAAACACCTCTGAGCCCGGTCAGATGTTTTTCCAGGGACCTCAAGGTGGGATAAACAACTACTACCGGATGACCGGAGTTTAATCCATGCTTCATGGCAGCTTCCGCCCGGGAAATCACAGGTTCTTCTTCGGTACCTGATGATAGATTTATGGGGAAATCAAATTGGTCGGATGGTTTTAGATCGTGAATCTTAATTTGAATACTTTCCTTGCCGCGGTAACTGTTTATATCTGGCTGAAAAATGAGGTCATAAAGCTGGGTTTCATAAGACCAGTTCTCAGGCACAGTCATTCGAAATGCTATGGCATCTATTTTTTGTCCCTGACTACCCACCCAGAACTTAAGATGCTCTCTATTTTTGCCAACCGCTCCTGGATTCAATATTTGAGTCCGGCGAATAAGCAACCGTGGTTCCGGGTTTCCTTCTCCATAAGGTTCCAGGCGGGCCAACTCCTGAACCAGCTCGCGGGTAATTTGGTCATAGTCTATCTCACAATCAATATTTATTTCACTGTGACCTTCATGATATTCCGTCGTAGCTGCGACTTCATTGAATGCGGTACGGAAATCCTGAAACTGGTCCCGGTTAAGGCTAATCCCCGCCGCTAATGGATGCCCGCCAAACCGTTGGAGGTAATCCTGACACTGAAAAAGAGCCTGGTGCAGGTTGAATCCTTTAAGGCTGCGGCCCGATCCCCGGCCCATTTCCCCTTCCCAAGATATAAGAATCGTGGGACGATGATAGGCATCTACCAACCGGGAAGCCACAATACCAATAACCCCCTGATGCCAGCTTTCTCCCGCCACCACCAGGACCGATTCCTGTCGTTCGATACACCCTTCAGCCTCGCGGCTAGCCTCCTTTAGGATTTCACTCTCTATTTCCTGACGCATACGATTGTAGTCATTCAGATTCTCTGCGAGGGCTGATGCTTCTGTCTGATCTTTGGTCAATAATAATCTGACCGCCAGATTAGCATCGCCGATGCGGCCTGCGGCATTTATTCTTGGCGCTATGATATACCCGATATGCCAGGTTCCCAGCTCACGATCCATAAGGCCAACGCTGGACATAAGAGCATGGAGGCCTGGGCGCTGTGTCC